>CAMBRC010000103.1 GCA_945869965.1 Asaia bogorensis | reverse complement strand
GAGCCGAAGGCCCTTGAAGGATGGGGGTCTGGGGCCTCAGGCCCCAGCGGGTCCAGGGCAGAGCCCTGGGCTTGCTTACTCTGCCTTCAGTCCCTTGCGCGCCAGGGCTTCTTCCTGGCTGGCGACGCCACCGCGGGCGGCGGACCAGGCGACGGGGTTTTCCAGGAACTTGCGGACTTCGGTTAGCGCGGAGTCGGAGAAATAGGGGCGGTCGCGGCAGGCTTCCAGGACGTCCCACCAGGTGCAGAGGTGGTGGAGCTGGATGTTCATGCGGTTGAGGGTTTCGAAGCTGCCGGGGAAGACGCCGTAGTAAAAGACGACGAAGGTGTGGTTGCAGATGGCACCGGCGTCGCGCAGGGCCTGGCAGAACTGGACTTTGGAGCCGCCGTCGGTGGTGAGGTCTTCGACGAGGAGGGTGTTCTTGCCGAGGGGTACGTCGCCCTCGATGAGAGCGTTGCGGCCGAAGCCCTTGGGTTTCTTGCGGACATAGGCCATGGGGGCGGACATGCGGTCGGCGATCCAGGCGGCGAAGGGGATGCCGGCGGTTTCGCCGCCGGCGATGGCCTCGATGGATTCGTAGCCGATGTGGCGGCCGATTTTTTCGACGCCGAGTTCACATATCTTGGCGCGGGCGCGGGGAAAGTAGATGATGCGGCGGCAATCGATGTAGACGGGGGACTTCCAGCCCGATGTCAGTGTGTAGGGCTCATCCGGACGGAAGTTGACCGCTTTGATTTCCAACAATATCCGGGCGGTGGTCAGGGCGGCGTCCCTGTCCCAGTCCGTCATGTGCAGCTTTTCCATCCGGGGTCTCCCCATGCGTCACGTCATGTGTCCGGGCGTTCGTAGCCGTCCCGTTCCGCTACGTCCATTGGGGGCCGTTGATGGCTGAGGTTGAACGGGCGCAGGCGGGGACGGCGGAAGGGCAGTTGGCGGCACCGCCGGCGCGGGTTTGGGTGTTGGACGATCCCCGGGTGGGGACGGCGAACCAGGCGATCGGGATTGCCGAGCGGCTGGGGGTGCCGTTTCGGCGGATTCCGTTGATGTGGAATCCGTGGACGGCACATCTGGCCGGGTTGGTGCCGGGGGGGTCGCTGGCGGGGTTGCGGCAGCCGTCGCGGGGGATTGCGGCGGAGTTGGCGCGCAATGCGGCGGGGGTGTCGTTGCCGGCGGGACGCGGGCTGCTGGGAGAGGGGGGGCCGCCGCGGCCGGATGTGGTGATTTCGGCGGGGCGGCGGTCCGGGGCGGTGGCGCTGTGGATGAAGTCGCAGTTTGGCTGCCGGATTGTGCATTGCATGCATCCCGGGCTGGGCGGGCTGTGGCGGCACGGGATGTTCGACATGCTGGTGGTTCCCGAGCATGACCGGCCGGCGGCGGCGCCGAATGTGTTTCCGGTGCTGGGGGCGCCGCACCGGGTTTCGCCGTTGGTGCTGAGCCAGGCGCGGGCGGCGTGGCGGGAGCGGTTGGCGCATCTGCCGGGGCCGCGGGTGGCGCTGTTGGTGGGCGGGCCGGTGCGGGGGACGGATATGCAGCCGGCGATGGCGCATTCGCTGGGCAAGCAGGTGGCGAAATTGGCGGTGGCGAGCGGGGGGACGGTGCTGGCGACGACGTCGCGGCGGACCGGGCGGGAGGCAACGGAGGCGTTGTCGGCTGGGTTGTCGCCGGCGTTGCACTTGATTTATCGCTGGGGCGAGCCGGGGGAGAACCCGTATCATGGGTTTCTCGCCAGCGCGGATGCCATTGTGATTACGGCAGATTCGATTTCGATGATCTCGGAGGCGTGTGCCAGCACGGCGGCGGTTTATATCGCGGCGCCGGAGTTGGCGGGGCCGCGGCATCACCGGTTTGCGCAGACGTTGTTCCAGGCGGGACATGCGCGGCCGTTGGGCCAGTCGATCGCGCGGTGGCCGCGGCCGCCGTTGGATGAGGCCGGGCGGGTGGCGGACGAGATCCGGCGGCGGTTTGGGTTGGAGTAAGGCTGGGCTCCGCCCAGACCCGCCAGGGGGCCAAGCCCCCTGGACCTTTATCCATTAAGGTCCAGGGGCTTGGCCCCTGGTGGGTCCAGGGCAAAGCCCTGGCCTTGCTTGCCTTCCCCAGTCAAATACTATGGCGTTGGTTTTAGCTACGTGAGGACGCGCCATGACAAAGACCTACCGGCTCGCCGTAATTCCAGGGGATGGGATCGGCAAGGAGACGACGCCGGAGGGGCTGCGGGTGTTGGATGCCGCGGCGCGGCGGTTCGGGTTTGGGCTGAAGCTCGATCACTACGACTGGTCCTGCGAGACCTACAAGAAAACCGGGGCGATGATGCCGGCCGATGGGCTGGAGATGGTGCGCGAGGCCGACTCGATTTTCCTGGGGGCAGTGGGGTGGCCTGGGGTGCCGGACCACATCTCGCTGTGGGGGTTGCTGATCCCGTTCCGGCGGCAGTTTGACCAGTATGTGAATTTGCGGCCGTGCCGGCTGATGCCGGGGGCGGTGACGCCGCTGGCCGGGCGAACGGAGAAGGATATCGATTTCTACGTGGTGCGGGAGAACACCGAGGGCGAGTATTCGTCGTCGGGCGGGCGGCATTTCGAGGGGACGGAGCGGGAGTTTGCCAGCCAGCTGACGATCATGACGCGGACGGGCGTGGACCGGATTTTGAAGTATGCGTTCGAGCTGGCGATGACGCGGCCGCGGCGGAAGCTGACCTCGGCGACCAAGTCGAACGGGATTATCCACACCATGCCGTTTTGGGATGAGCGCTTTGCGGAGATGTCGAAGCAGTATCCCGATGTGAAGACCGACCAGTATCACATTGATATCCTTTGCGCGCATTTTGTGCAGCACCCGGATTGGTTTGATGTCGTGGTGGGCAGCAACCTGTTCGGGGATATCCTGAGCGATCTCGGGCCGGCGGTGGCGGGGTCGATCGGGATTGCGCCGTCGGCCAATATCAATCCGGAGCGCAAGCATCCCTCGATGTTCGAGCCGGTGCATGGCTCGGCGCCGGATATTGCTGGGCGGTGGATCTGCAATCCGATCGGGCAGATCTGGTCCGGGGCGATGATGCTGGAGCACCTGGGGGAGAAGCCGGCGGCGGATGCCATCGTGGCGGCGATCGAGACGCTGTTGCGTGAGGGGGGACCACGGACGCGCGACATGGGCGGCCAGGCCGGGACGGTGGAAGTGGGCAAAGCTATTGCCGAGATTGTCGGGCGGGGGTGACATGCGCGGTTTGGTGCCGCCGCCGTTGCTATCGCGGGGCGGCAGGCATTATACTTCCGTTGTTGCGAGGCGTTCTTAATTAGCGCGCAGCCGGAGGTGCATCATGGGACGTGATTTCAGCCATATCGCGCGCAACTGCGAGCGCGCGGTTGTGACCGCGTATCGTGACCTGCGCACCCTGGGCAATGGCGATCCCGATGCGTTTCGCGCTTGTACTACGCTGTACCGCATCCATCATCCGGAAGCCTCGGTGAACGAGGCGCGGCGGTTGGTGGCGGAGTGGATCGATCATCATGTGGTGCGGACGTCCGACGCACCGACCGTCGGGTGTGAATGCGCGTGAGAGCTGGGGACGTTTCAGCCTGGCGTGCGCCGCGCAAGGGAGTTGCAGATGTCTGACAAATTGCTGGGGATGGACGGCAAGTCGATCATGGTGATCGGCGGCGGGCAGGGGATGGGCGAGAGCACCGCCCGGTTCCTGGCCATGGCCGGGGCCAATGTCGCGGTGGTGGATGTGGTGGCGGAGCGGGCGGAGAATGTCGCGCGCTCGGTGCAGCATCTCGGGCGGCGCGGCGTGGCGGTGGTTGGCGACGTGCTGGATGACGCGCAGGTCGGGCGGATTGTCGCCGAGGCCGAGGCGAAGCTGGGCGGGCTGGACGGGATGGTGGCGATCGTCGGCGCGGCGGCGTTCGAAAGCGTTTTGGAGATGTCGCCGCAGACCTGGGATTTCGAGTTTGTCCGCAACTTGCGGTACGTCTTCACCACGGCGCGGGCGGTGGCGGGGAGCATGATCGAGCGCGGGGTGCCTGGCGCGATCGTGTGCATCGCTTCGGTGGACGGGATGCAGGGATCGCCGATGCATGCCGCCTATGGCGCGGCCAAGGCCGGGCTGATTAACCTGGTGCAGAGCATGGCGGCGGAATGGGCCGGGCAAGGCATCCGGGTGAACGCGATCGCACCCGGGCATATCGTCACGCCGCGGCTGTATGACACGCCGGCGCGGGTGGAATGGTACCGCAGCAGCGTAATCCCCGCCGGGCAGCGCGGCACCACGGACGATATCGGCAAAGCAGCGCTGTTTCTGTTGTCCGACCTCGCGGGCTATGTCACCGGGGTGACGCTGCCGGTCGATGGCGGGTTGATGGCGGCCAACCGGGTGAATGCCGGCACGACATTCCGCAATACCGCGAGTTGAAGCCGGCTCAGCCGCGCGCCCAGGCGATGGCGGCCAGGGCGAGGGCGTCGATGGTGTCGATGGTTGGCACCGGCAGGGTTTCGTGCGGGCCGGCGAGGATGCCGAGCGGGATTTCGGTGCAGCCGAGCACCACCGCCCGGGCACCGCGGGCGGTCAGGGACATCACGATTTCGGCCAGTGGGGCGTAAGCCTCGGCGACCCTGTTGGCTTTCACCAGGCCGATGGCCGGGGTAACGCGGGTGACCATTTCGTCGTCCGACGGGGTCAGGCAGGTCCAGCCCTGGGATTCCAGCCGGTCCTGGTAGAGGCGCATGCGCAGGGTGGCGGCGGTGCCCATCAGGCCGATGGTGCCGCCACGTGGATCACCACGTGGATCAGTGGGCGGGGCGACCTTGCGCAGTTCGGCGGCGGCGGCGTCGACGATGTGCAGGATCGGCAGGCCCTCGGCGGCCATCGCGTCGTACCAGCCATGGGCGGTGTTGCAGGGGATGGCGATGGCGTGGGCGCCCGCGGCCTTGAGGCCACGGATGCCGCGGAGCAGCCAGGGTTCGGGGTCTTCGCCGCCGCCACGTTCTATATCGGCCAGCTTGCCGCGGGTGCGGTCGGGCACCCGGGGGTCGGACCAGAGCACGGTGGGGATGTGGTCCTGGTCGCGCGCGGCCGGGGTGAGCAGGGTGAGGCGGAGCATGAACTGGGCGCTGGCCAGCGGGCCCATGCCGCCGAGGACGCCGAGGATCTTGCCGGTCGGGGGGATTTCATCGGTCATGGCGCCACTGTGCCGCAAGCCGGGGCTGTGGCAAACCCGGCGCGGGATTTGACGGACGAAGGGGGCGGCTATGGCGGGTGGATTTCATATCTCCGGGCATCGTGGCGGGCGCGGGCTTTGGCCGGAGAACACGCTGGAGGGGTTTGGCGCGGCGTTCGCGCTGGGCGTCGACTCGGTGGAGCTGGATGTGGCGCTGACGGCCGATGGCGTGCCGGTGGTGGTGCATGACCCCGCGCTGAACGGCGACATCGCGCGCCTGGCGGACGGGCGCTGGCTGGGCGGAGCGGGGCCGCTGGTGCGGACGCTGCCGCGGGCGGCGCTGCATCGGTTCGATGTCGGCCGGTTGCGGCCGGGCAGCGCCTATGCGGCGCAGTTCGCCAGCCAGGCGGCGCGCGACGGGGCGCGGATTCCAGCGCTGGCCGATGTGCTGGCGTTGGCGCGGCCGGCGGGGGTGGTGGTGGATATCGAGATCAAGACGATGCCGGACCGGCCGGAGCTGACGGTGGCGCCGGAGCGGCTGGTGGACGCGGTGCTGGATGTGGTCGGCGTGATGGGGATGGCGGGCCAGGTGGCGCTGCGCTCGTTTGACTGGCGGGCGTTGCACCATGCGCGCCGCGTGGCGCCGGGGATTCCGCGCGCCTACATCACCAGCGCCGATACCGCCGCTGCGCCGGGGGTGTGGTGGGGCGGGGCGGATCCCGCGCGGCATGGCGGCTCGGTGCCGGCGACGATTGTGGCAGCGTCTGGTGTGGCAGCGTCTGGTGTGGCAGCGTCTGGCGCGGCGGGGACGATCTGGGCGGCGGGGTATCGCAGCCTGACGCCAGGGTTGGTTGCCGAGGCGCGGGGGCTGGGGCTGTCGGTCATGCCGTGGACGGTGAACGAGCCCGGCGACATGGCGCGGCTGATCGGTTGGGGGGTGGATGCGATCTGCACCGACTACCCCGACCGGTTGCGGGCTGTGCTGGCGGGCGCCTAGAGCAACATCCGATCAGATGGAATCGTCTGATCGGATAAAGTTGCTCGCCAAAACAGAGAGCTAGAGCGAAAGCCGTGCGCCTATCAGCACGGCTTTCGCTCTAGCTCCCGCCGAAGAAGTTGCTGCGGGCGGAGGCGCGGGAGACCAGCTGCTGCATCACCGGGTTCTGGTGGGCGTTCTCGGCGACGAGTTCCTCCATCGGCACGAAGTATTCGTGCGGTTGCGGCAGCTGGCATTCGGCGAAGCCGTCGTAGTGGCGCTGCTTGAGGGCGTACATGACGCGGATGTCGCGCACCGGCATGACCAGGGGCATTGTGGGTTTGACGACGACCACGCCGGTGGCCTTCCAGCGCGGGGTGGGGTCGGTGGGGGTGACCGGTGCCAGGAGCCAGGCGACCGGGCAGACCGCCAGCAGCGAGCGGGTGCTGGCTGCGAAGCGCGAACGCTTGTCCAGCAGGTTCTGCAGCGAGCTGCAGGCCTCGATGGCGAAGATGTCGACGAAGGGTTCGTGGACGGTGCCGCCGAAGTTGAGCCACAGCCCGTCCGGCAGGGTGCGCAGGCGGTTGCTGCCGGGGAATTTCAGGAAAGGCGGGGCGGGGGGTACCGGTTCGCGCGAGGGGTCGCCGGGGCGGCCGCGCAGCCAGCCATCGGCGCCAGGCTTTTGAGTGCCCAGGCCGGTGGGCCGCTGTGGCCATTGCTGAAGCCGGCGGCGGACAAGATGATCAAGGGATCGTAACGGCTGCATGATGAGATATCTCCTTCCGCAGAATGTTGACGCATCCCCATACGACCGTAGTCGCTGTCGATCAGCAACAAGAATTTGTCGCGAAGCCTTTCATCTAGAAGCTTTCTTTCTGAATTCTCTTCAGGTTGTTGCGCAACAAAAACAGGCGGTCACGGGACGCCAAGTCGTTAAATAAGTGTTATTATTATCTCTCGATTCGCTATTTTCACGCGAATATTCAGTTGAAATCGAGTCTTTCAAAAGAGTTACAAGATTGCTTTGCGATTTTGAGTCAGGCGGGGCTGCGCTGGTTGTTCACACACCGTGAAACGCCGTGATTGCGCGGTGCGGCAGCGTTAATTTTCACGGGGATCAAAGTGGCGTGCAAAAATGCCATAGTAGACATGAAAAAACCGCCCGGCCGGCGCCGAGCGGTTTCATCAGTCTCAGGGGCGGTCGGACCGCCGGGCCGCGATCAGCCGCGCTTGGCGGCGGCCACATAGTCGCGGCGGGCGGCGCCGGTGTAGATCTGGCGCGGGCGGCCGATGCGCTGGGACGGGTCCTCGATCATCTCCTTCCACTGGCTGATCCAGCCGGTGGTACGGGCGACGGCGAACAGCACGGTGAACATGCTGATCGGCAAGCCCATCGCCTTGAGGATGATGCCCGAGTAGAAATCCACGTTCGGATACAGCTTGCGGTCGACGAAGTAGGGATCGCTGAGCGCGATCTTTTCCAGCGCCAAGGCGAGGTCGAGCAGTGGATCGCCCTTGATGCCGAGTTCGCCGAGCACCGCGTGGGCGCTTTCCTGCAGGATTTTCGCGCGCGGATCGTAGTTCTTGTAGACGCGGTGGCCGAAGCCCATCAGGCGGGTGTGGTTGTTCTTGTCCTTCACGTCGTGCAGGAAGGCCGGGATGTTGTCGACATGGCCGATATCGGCCAGCATCTTCAGCGCCGCCTCGTTGGCGCCGCCATGGGCGGGGCCCCACAGGCTGGCGATCCCTGCCGCGATGCAGGCGAACGGGTTGGCGCCCGAGGAGCCGGCGAGGCGGACGGTGGAGGACGAGGCGTTCTGCTCGTGGTCGGCGTGCAGGATGAACCAGCGCTCCATGGCGCGCGAGAGCACCGGGTTGACCTTGTATTCCTCGGCCGGCACCGCGTTCATCATGTAGAGGAAGTTGTCGACGTATCCGAGGTCGTTGCGCGGGTAGATGAAGGGCTGGCCGATCGAGTATTTATAGGCCCAGGCGGCGATGGTCGGCACCTTGGCGATCAGGCGGAAGGCCGAGATGCGGCGATGGTCGGGATCGTTGATGTCCAGGCTGTCATGGTAGAACGCCGAGAGCGCGCCGACCACGCCGCACATCACCGCCATCGGGTGGGCGTCGCGGCGGAAGCCGTCGAAGAAGCGGCGGATCTGTTCGTGCAGCATGGTGTGCCGCATGACGCCGAGGTCGAAATCCTTCTGCTCGTCGCCGCTGGCCAGGTCGCCGTTCAGCAGCAGGTGCGCGACTTCGAGGAAATTGGAGTTGTCGGCCAGCTGCTCGATCGGATAGCCGCGATACAGCAACTCGCCAACATCGCCGTCGATGTAGGTGATCTTGCTCTCGCACGAGGCGGTACTGCCGTAGCCGGGGTCGTAGGTGAAGACGCCGAGCTGGTCGTAAAGCTTGCGGATGTCGAACACCGATGGGCCCACGGTGCCCGGTAGAAGCTTCATTTTGCTGGATTTATTGGTTCCGTCCAGGGTGATCGTGATCGACCCGTCGCCCGTGGTTGCCGTCGAACTCATGCCTGATCCCCTGGCTGGGCGGCGCGCTGCGCCACCGAATGCTTTCCGTTCCGTGCCGCAAGGCGGTGTTGCGGCGGCCACGATCCGGGCTGCCGTTGGGCTGGACGATATCGCACCAACCTTGCGGAAGCCTTGAAAACTACGGCTCCAATCGCTGCAACGCAACCGCGCGCGAAAGGCGCTCTGCGTCCTAGAACGATGCGCCGCCGCCCTGCCAGAGCCCGCGATGGGCGGTGCGGGCCTGGCTTTCCTCGTCGCCGAAGCTGGCGGCGGCGAAGGCGGGGGATTCGCTGCGCGCGCGCGCCCAGCCGGAGGCGACGATGGCGCGGTTGAGGTCGCGGCCCTCGGCCTCGCACAGACCCTGTGCAAAGCCCGCGGCGTCGCGGCCGAACAGCTTGCAGGTGACGGATTGGCCGCGCAGCAGCCGGGCAAGCGCCTCGCTGGCCGCCGCACCGCAATCGAAGCGGCTGTTGTCGGCCTTGAGGCAGGTGGTGCCGCGCGCGGGCGCGGCGACACCCTGCAGCCGCACGACGGTGTCGCCGACGCGCAATGTTTGACCGTCCACCACCGCGACCTGTGCCGGGATGGCGGCGACGGTGCCGGTCAGCGCGGGGGCGCGGCCGAACAGGTCGGCCGGCAGGACGAGGAGAAGCATCGCGCCAACGGCGGTGGTGCCGAGCAGCCCTGCCACCAGGCCACGACGCATCTCACCTCCGCCGGGGCGGGCGGAGAGGCTGCTGTTGAAGATCCGTCTGCGCCGATGCAAGGCCACGCGCCGATCCCTCACGGGTTGCCATCCATATCTGCCCTGGCGCGAGCCCCAAGGCATGGCACGACCTAGCGCGCGATGCCTGGGCGACGCAACAGGCGATTCACATATCCGCGAATCGTCCGCGACTCGATTGCGACTCGTAAATTGTCCGGAGTCGCATGGCGATCATCGGGCGTCAGGACCAGAACACCGCGGCCCGGCGCAACCGGCGCCAGGCGCGGCTGCTGGCAGTGCGGGCATCGCCGGTGCGGGCCGCGACGAATCCGCGCACCATCCCGCCGGCCAGACCATTGCCGCCGGCATCGGCCAATGCGTGCATCAGGGCGGCGGCGACCACGCCGTCGTTCAGCAGGCCCAGCGCCGCCTGCAGCGCTGCCACGCGCTTGAGAAAGCGCCGCGCCGGGCGGTCGGCAAACAGCGGCGCGAAGACCTCGGCGGCATAGCGCAGCCGCTTGGCCTTCAGGCGCAGCGCGTGCAGCGCGGATTCGGACAGGTTGGCAGGGTGGTTGCTGCGCTTGGCCACCTGATGCCGGCGGCGGGTGAGCAGGGCGGCGCCAAAGGCCGCGCTGTCCTGGTTGCCGGCGGGCCATGGCCGGGTCTGGATCAGGATTGCAGTTTGCAGGGCAAGCAGGTGCAGCGCCGGGCCGGCGAGTAGCGTGGCGAGGTCAGCATAGGCCTCGGCGCGGCGGGCCTCGGCGGCGGCGGCCAGGGCGGTCACCGCGGGCTCGTCCGGGAAGGCGGAGGCGACGGCGTGGCCGGTTTCGGCCAGGAAGACGTCCCAGTCGCGGGCCGGGCCGAGGGCGGTGGCCAGGGCCTTGAGCGCGGGCCGCAGCGCTGTGATCTCGTCGCAGGCAATCGCGTCGTGAAACAGGCTGGTCAGCGAGCGCAGGCGGCGCAGGGCGACGCGCATCTGGTGCACCGGCTCGCCGGTTTCGCCGACCGCCGCGTGCGGCGCGTGGTGCAGCAGCACGCCCAGCAGGTGGGCGGCGGCGTGGGCGAAGGCATCGCCGGGCGGCAATCCGGCCGGCAGGGTTGGCGGGCCGAGCGGACGCTGGGGCACGTCGATACCGGCCTGTGCCAAGGCCTCGGCGGCCAGGCTTTGCAGGGGCACGTGCAGGCCGAATTCGGCCGCCAGGCCGCCGGCGAGCTTGGCGGTGGGGCCGGCGGGTCCATGCAGGGTGAGACGGGCAATCCTGGCATCCCGCGCATCGCCGATCTGCCCGGTGACCAGGCGCAGCGCCACGCCGTCGGCCATGGCTTCGCGCAATTGGCCGGTGAAGTGCTGCACCGGGGCGATCCCGTCCGGCAGGTCCAGTGATGTGAGACCGGCCAGCGATGCCGCCGCGTCATGCGTCGGCGGTGGTGTACCGATGACGGCAAGCAGGGGTTCGGCACGCCAGCCCTCGGCGCGGCCTTCGCGCCACGCCACCACCGCGATCCCGCGCGCCGCGAGCTGCGCTTCGCCGTCGTGCCAGGTCAGGGCGATCGGGCGGGCGCGCCGCAGCAGGGTGCCCAGACGACGGCGCAAGGCGGGCACGGTGGCGACGGTGATGCCAAGTTCCAGCGACAGCGTGGTTGGTGCCGGGGACGGGTCCATCGGCGCGCCGGCCTTAATCCGTGTCGCGCAGGTCGCGTGGGGTGACGAAGCGCAACAGCCGCGCACCGCCTTCGTGCAGGCCCGACCAAGCGCCGGCGAAGCTGAATTCGGCCAAGGCGCCGCTGGGAAATCCCTCGCCGAGGCGATGGCGCATCTGTCCTTCGCCGGGGCCGGCGAGCAGCAGAGAAAGATCGTGCAAGCCGGGATTATGCCCCAATATCATGACACTGCGGACAGTTTCTGCCATACCATGCACGGCCTGGAGCATCTGTGCGGGGTCGGCGAGATAGAGCGCGTCCATCGGTTCGACCAGCGGTGTGTCGTCCCAGGGTTCGAGCGCCTCCAGCGTTTGCAGCGTGCGGCGGGCGGAGGACACCAGCACCACGTCCGGCGCCAGCCCGGCCTCGCGCATCATGTTCCGCATGGCCGCTGCCGCGGCACGGCCGCGCGGGTTGAGGGGACGGGCATGGTCGGACAATTTGGGGTCGTCCCATGACGACTTGGCGTGCCGCATCAGCAGCAATTGGCGCAGGGCGGTGATCAGGGCCTCCTGTGGCGATCCGCCGCTACACTAGCGCGAAGCGGCGCGCGCGCCAGCGGGGGCGAAGATGACAGTTGCGATCGCCGTGGCGCTATCCCCGCGCCTCGAACAACTCGATGCAGTTACCCGAGGGGTCCTCGGCCAGAATCTGCCGGCCGCCGGGGCCATCGAGGATGTCGTTGCGAAACGCCACGCCGTCCGCGCGCAGCCGGGCGACCAGGCCGGGCAGGTCGTCGACCTCCAGCACGAAGCGCGCCCAGCCTCCTGGTGCCGGGGAGCGGCCGTCGGGCATCGGCTTGGCCGCCGAGGCCATCGGGCCGGCGAGCCACAAGGTGAGATCGCCATGCGCCAGGATCGCCATGGCGGGGCCGAACTGCTGGCGCAGGGTGAAGCCGAGCTGGTCGACATAGAAGGCGATCGAGGCCGGCACGTCGTGGACGAGGTAACGGACCGAAGCCATGGGGAACTCCGTGCAGGTGGGATGGCAAGCCTATGCCGGCAGGTCGATCCAGGAAAGATGGCCGCCTTTGCCGGCGCCGGTATCGAGGAACACCGCGGTGCCGCCGGACCGGCCGCTGCGAACATAGGGCCGGCCATCGGTGCTGCGGCGGTCATGTCCGACATACACGGTCATCGCCGCGGGAATGTGGTCGACCCAGTGCAGCACCCGTTCGGGATAGCCGTCGTGCTGCATCCGGCCGGTGGTTTGACCGTACAGCGCGCGCGCCAGCACGCCCTGCACGCGGCCCTCGGGCAGGGCGGGCGGACTGGCCGCGAGCATGTCGGTGTGGAAGGCGCCATGCACGAACAGCCGCGTGCTGCCATCGGCCGCGGTCTGGTGCAGCCAGACCGGGGCGCGGTCGATGGCGGCGGCGGCGCGGCGGCGCAATTCCGGGTCGAGCTGGCGCAGCGTTTGCGCCAATTCCGGTCCAACCCGCACATCGCGCCCGCCCAGGGCCCGGCGCAGCTTGTGGTCATGGTTGCCAAGCAGGAAAATGCCGCGGCCCTGGTCGACCATGTCCAGCGCGAGGCGCAGCGTCTCGGCGCTGTCCGGCCCGTAATCGACGATGTCGCCGAGCTGGATGACAAAGTGGTCGGTGGCCAATGCCGCCGCAAACGCGCGGGCATCGCCATGCACATCGCCCACGACGCGCAGCGCTATGCCGGCCGGCACCAGGGTGGGCGGCAGGCGGGCTGGCGGGCGCTGCGGTGTGTCGGGCGTGTTGTCCGGCGGCATTATCCAGCTTTGCGCAGGGCGGCGAATGCCTGCAAGGCACGATCGCGTCCGGCGGCAAGCTCGACCACCGGGGCCGGATAGGTGACGCCGAGGCGGATGCCGGCGGCTTCGCGCACCAGGGCCGGGGCCTCCCACGGGGCATGGATCACGCTGTCCGGTAATGCCGCGAGTTCAGGAACATAGCGGCGGACATAGGCGCCGTCCGGGTCGAACTTGCGGCCCTGGAGCACCGGGTTGAAGACGCGGAAATACGGTGCCGCGTCGGCCCCGCTGCCGGCGACCCACTGCCAGGAGGCGGCGTTTTGCGCCAGGTCGGCATCTACCAGCGTATCCCAGAACCAGGCTTCGCCAGCCTGCCACGGCAGCATCAGATGCTTGACCAGGAAACTGGCGACGATCATGCGGACCCGGTTGTGCATCCAGCCGGTCTGCCAGAGCTGGCGCATGCCGGCATCGACGATCGGGATGCCGGTGCGGCCGCGCTGCCAGGCGCGCAGCCCGGCGGCATCGTCGCGCCACGGCATGGCGGCGAATTCGCGCTTCAGGGGGGCGTCCGGCAAAGTGGGGTTGTGCCACAGCAGGTGGGCGGCGAATTCGCGCCACAGCACTTCGTCGCGGAATTTCTCGCCCGAGGCAGTGGGGGCGGCGCTGGCGTGCCAGACTTGGCGCGGGGAAATCTCGCCCCAGGCCAGGTAGGGCGACAGGCGCGAAGTGCCGTCGGTGCCCGGCAGGTCGCGGCGGGCGCGGTATTGGTCCAGGGAATCGGCGACGAATTCGCCCAGCCGTGCCTGGGCGCCGGCTTCGCCCGGGCTCCAGGCGGTGCGCAGGCCGCCGGCCCAGTCGGGTGCTGCCGGCAGCAGGCCCCAGGACTCCAGGTCATCCGAGGCCACGGCCGCCCCGCCAGGGATATGGGCCGGCGCCGGTTCCGGCAGGGCGATCGGGCCATGGGCGCGCACCGCCCGGCCGAACGGGGTGAACACGCCATAGGGGGTGCCGGCCTGGGTGCGGATTTCGTCGGGGTGGTGCAGCAGTGCGGTCATCGTGCAGCGTAGTTTTGCGGGTGCGATAACGTCGATCACCGTGCGATAGGCGGCGCGGGCCCAGGGTTCGGTGGGGATGCCGGCGTGGACTTCGACCGCGCCGGTCTCGGCGACCAGGCGGGCGATCTCGAAGTCGAACCGGCCGCGGCGCAGCACCAGCGGCGCGCCCCGCGCGGCGAGTTCGGCGCCCAAGGCCGCGAGGCTGTGGTGCAGCCACCAGCGGCTGGCGCCGCCGGGAGCCCAGGGGCCAGGGGTTTCGTCGTCCAGCACAAAGACCGGGATCACCGGGCGCCCGGTCGCCAGGGCGGCGCGCAAGGCGGGGTTGTCGGTTAGCCGCAGTTCACGGCGCAGCCAGAGCAGGACGGGGGCGGTCACGACGGGTTCGGCGCTCCATGATGGCGAACCCCTGTCATATGGGGCGCGGCGAACGACCGAACACCCTCATGCCGTACACCCTCATGCCCACACCCTCATGCAGGCGCGTAGCGCGCGCGCAGTTCGCGGATGATCGCCGCCTCGCCGACCAGCTTCGCGCCGGCATAGGTGACCGAGGCCACGCGGCCGCCGCGACCGCGCTGGCGCTGCACCGCCTCGCCATGGCTGCCGAAGCCGCCGGCCTTCTGGATCAATGCGGTGTCCGCGCCGGTGATCGCGAGTTCCGGCACGTCGCCGAACGGGTTGGCCTGCCCGGGTTGGGCGACCATCACCTGGCTGCCCATCGGCACCAGGTCGATGGCGTCCCACAGCGACCACCAGCGCCCGGTCCAATCGGCCACCGTCTTGGCCGGCGCGCCATGCCTGGCGAAGGCGCGCAGGATGTGCACCACGCCTTCCAGCAGGAGTTGCGGATTGCCGTCGGCGGCGTTGGTCAGCACCGAGACGGTCAGTTTTTGTGAGGGGATGGTGGCGGTCTGCGTTTTGACCCCCTGGAAGCCGCCGGAATGGCCGTAGATCGGCCAATCGCCCACCTGCGAATGGATGATGCCCAGCCCATAGGCGCGCTCGCCGGGCGTGTCGGCGATCGGCCATTGGCGGCGGGTGATCTCGCGCCGGCTGGCCGCCGACAGGATGCTCTTGGGTGCGGCCGGGTCGAGCGAGGCATAGAAGGTCGCGAGGTCGCCGGCGGTCGAGAGAAACCCGGTGGCGCTGGCCAGGGCATGGGTGCAGTTGTCGGCCGGGATCACCAGCCGCTCGCCTAGCGCCAGTTTCGACGAATGGCCGCGGCTGGTCTTCAGCTTGGCGTCAACCGGGGCGTCTGGCGCGGTGCGGGGGAGGCCGGCGCGCTTGACCACCTCGCGGGCGATCCAGTCATTGTAGCTCTCGCCAGTGACCGCCGCGATCACCAGCCCGGCCAGGCCGAAGCCGTGGTTGCTGTATTTCATCCTTGTGTTGGCCGGGATCACCGGCGGCTCGGCCAGGGCTGCGCGCAGCTCGGCCTCGTTGAGGAAGGGCCGGCGGTCCTGCCACTGGCCGGTATCGCCGCCGTCGCGGACGATGCCGGCGGTGTGGCTGAGCAGTTGCGCGATGGTCGCCTTCGCCACCTCGGGATGCAGTCCCTGGACATGCTGGCCGGCCGCATCGTCCAGCCGGAGCTTGCCGGCTTCGACCAGGCGCATGATCCCCACCGCAGTGAACGTCTTGGAATGCGAGGCGACGCGGAACAGATGCGCGGGGGTCAGTGCCTCGCCGCTGGCCAGGTTGGCGCTGCCAAAGGCCTGGTCCAGCACCAGCTTGCCGCCCTGGGCCACCGCCACGGCAATGCCCGGCATGTCGGTGATACGGCGCTGCCAGGCGATCCATTGCGGGATATAGGCAAGGGCGGGGGCGAGCCAATCGGCCATGGCGGGAACTCCGAACGGATTTACGATAGCTTGAGGGCTGGCTGCGGCGGCGGCAACCGCGCACCCGCCCGCCCGGCATAGGGAAAGCTGAACAACCGGTCCTGGCCCAGCAGGAAGATCCGCCCGCCGCGCGGGAACAGCCCTGCAATGGCGCGGTCATGCACGTCGAGCCCGCCGGTATAGGCACCCAGAGCCGGCAGGATCACCCGCCGCCCGTCGGTGACGAAACAGGGCCGCGAGACCGTGGCGCCGCGGGCGGGAATGCTCGCCTTGGGATGAAAATGGCCGCTGATCTCATACGTGGTCCCGGGCACCGCCTGATGCCGGAACGTCAGTTTGCCGATCGCCAGCTCCGCCACCGTCTCGCCCGGCAGGCCCTCTGGCGCCGTGGGATCGTGGTTGCCTAGCACCCAGACAAACGCGGTTGCCCGCGCCATCAATGCCAGCCGCTCGCGCTGGGCGGGATGCAGCCGGTTGGAGCCCTCCGCATCGTGGAACGAGTCCCCCAGCAGGATCGTCGTCGCCGGCTTGTGGCGGCGCAGCAGCAGGGCGAGCCGGTCGAGCGTGGCCGCACTGTCCCAGGGCGGGAGCAGGCTGCCCTTCGCCGCCGCCGCCGAGCCTTTTTCCAGATGCAGGTCGGCCACCGCCATCAGCTTTTGCGCCGGCCAGACGATGGCGCCGCCGGGGTCGAGCATCAGGCGCTCGGGGCCGAAGTGGATTGGGGCGGAGGTCATGGAAGGCTGGGCTCCGCCCAGACCCGCCAGGGGGCCAAGCCCCCTGGCCCCTTATCCATTAAGGTCCAGGGGCTTGGCCCCTGGCGGGTCTGGGCAGAGCCCA
>CAMBRC010000102.1 GCA_945869965.1 Asaia bogorensis | reverse complement strand
AACGTCAGCAACACACTCGACATCGGGGCAAACCTTCGTGGCGGTTGCCCGACATAGATTCAGACAAAACGCGCCGAGGGAACCAACTTTCTTCCCCGACATCGCGCCGCTCACGCGATTAAGTTGTCAGCGTTGAACAGCCCTGGGGTAAAGGCAATCACTTCATGTTCGGAAAGCATCGCTCGGAGCGCGTAGGAAACGCCCCCTGTGTCGCAGTTGCCCAGGACGCCAATTCGTATCGCCAAGGCCAACTCCCTAATCAGGCTTCTAGCCAAATTGCCTATAGGCAATCAGGAAACCTATCGCGCCTACTACCATGGCGCAACATGGTTACGATCGGGACAACTCGAACTAGGGCGCAGGATATGGTGGATACGTGGCTGATCGTTCGGAAAGCGTCTACCGCCAGCGCGCTCGCTCCGAAAAGGCGTGGGTCCTCCGCCGCGCGAAGAATGATGGTTATTGTTCTTATATTTTGAAAGTGTTTGGTTCTTTTTTTCAAAAAAGAACTGCTTTCCTCCCTTGCTATGCTGCCCGGATCAGGTCGGCGCATTTTTCGCCGACCATGATGCTGGGGGCGTTGGTGTTGCCGCTGGGCATGGTGGGGAAGATTGAGGCGTCGGCGATGCGCAGGCCCTGGAGGCCGTAGACGCGGAGGTGGTCGTCGACGACGCAGTTGGCTTGGGGGCCCATGCGGCAGGTGCCGATGGGGTGGTAGGCGGTTTCGGAGTTGCGGCGGATCCAGTCGAGGATTTGCTCGTCGGTGGTGATTTCGGCGCCGGGGGAGAATTCGGGGCCGCGGAATTTGTCCATGGGTGGGGCGTTGGCGATGGCTCGGATCATGCGGAAGCCGTCGATCATGGTGCGTTGGTCGACGGGGTCGTGGAGGAAGTTGAAGCGGATGGCGGGTTGGTCGTGGGGGTTGGCGGAGCGGATGTGGATGGAGCCGAGGGATTCCGGGCGGAGCTGGTAGACCGAGATGGTCATGCCGGGCCATTCCTGGAGCTGGCGTTTTTTCGGATTTTTCACCGCGTAGGGGACGAGGTGCATCTGGATGTCCGGGGTTTCGAGGTCCGGGCGGGTTTTGAGGAAGGCGAGCATGGGGGCGGAGGGGAGGCTGAAGAAGCCTTGGCCGGAGGTCAGGTACGTGATGGCTTCTCGGAGTTTGCCGAGGCCTCGGATGCGGGTGTTGAAGGAAATTGACGGGTCGGTGACGCGCCAGACGATGCGGGCGTTGAGGTGGTCGCGGAAGTTTTCGCCGACGCCGGGGAGGGCGTGTTTGGGTTCGATGCCGTGCTGGGCGAGGATTTCGGGGTTGCCGATGCCGGAAAGTTCGAGGAGTTGGGGGGTGGCGACGGCACCGGCGCAGAGGATGACTTCGCGGGTGGCGTGGGCGGTGGTTCTTGTGCCGGCTTGTTCGTATTCGATGCCGGTGCAGCGCGTGCCGTCGAGCAGGATCTTGGTGGTGTGGGCTTCGGTGACGATGCGCAGGTTGGGGCGGGATTTGGCGGGGTCGAGGTAGCAATGGGCCGTGCTCATGCGGCGGCCGTTGTGGATGGTGGTTTGGGTTTTGACGATGCCTTCCTGGTCTTCGCTGTTGTAGTCGGGGTTGCGCTTGATGCCCTGGTCGGCGGCGGCGGCGAAGAGGGCGTCGAAGAGGGGGTTTTCGTCAGGGACTTCGCCGACGCGCAGCGGGCCCTCGCCGCCGCGGACGCCGTCATCGCCGCGGACGTAGGATTCCATGCGGCGGAAGACGGGGGCGACGTCGCGGTATGACCAGCCGCGGTTGCCCATCTGGGCCCAGGTGTCGAAATCGAGCGGTTGGCCGCGGACGTAGACCAGGCCGTTGATGGAGGAGGAGCCGCCGAGGAGTTTGCCGCGCGGGACGGGGATTTCGCGGTTGTTGGTGTTGGGTTCGGGGGTGGAGAGGTAGCGCCAGTTGGCGGCGGGGTTGTCGATCAGGAGGCCGAAGCTGATGGGGAAGCGGGAGGTGGGGTGGCTGGCGCGGCCGGCTTCGACGAGGAGGACGCGGGTGTTGGGGTCTTCGGTGAGGCGGGCGGCCAGGGCTGCTCCGGCGGAACCGGCGCCGACGATGATGTAGTCCTGTTGGGCGGTGTTCATGGATTCGTGGCTCCCCTTGGGGAGCAGGCTAGGCGGAGTGGCTGGGGCGGAGCAACATCGGGGGATGGAACAGGTGGCGGACGGGGATTTGGCGGTGGTTGTGGTGGCGCTGGGGCGGGCGGGGATTGTGCTGCCGGCGGAGGATTTGGCGTTTTTGGCGGGGCAGATGGGGATGTTGCGGCGGACGGTGGCGGCGGTTCGGGAGGCGGTGGGGTGAGTGATGCGGTGGAGGCGTGTTTGGCGCGGATCGCGGCGGGGAATGGGGCGCTGCGTGGGATGATTGCGGTGGATGCGGCGGCGCGCGGGGGGGCGGGGGCGTTGGCGGGGGTGGTGGTGGCGGTGAAGGATGTGTTCGACGTGGCGGGGATGGCGACGACGGCGAATGCGCGGCTGTTTGCGGGGGTGGGGCCGGCGGTGCGGGACAGTGCGGTGGTGGCGCGGTTGCGGGCAGCGGGGGCGGTGATCATTGGGAAGGCGAATTGCTGGGAGATGTCGGTGGGGGGGCCGAGTTGGGACTCCCCTGCCCCGCCGGCGGTGAATCCTTGGGCGGAAGGGGGGGATCCCGGGGGGTCTTCGAGCGGGAGTGCGGTGGCGGTGGCTTCGGGGATGGCGATGGTGGGGATTGGGGGGGATACCGGGGGGTCGGTGCGGTTGCCGGCGTCGTTTTGTGGGGTGGTGGGGTTCAAGCCGACGCTTGGGGCGGTGCCGATGGAGGGGGCGGTGCCGTTTGCGGAGACGCTGGATGTGGCGGGGCCGATGGCGCGGACGGCGGCGGAATGTGCGGCGGTGCAGGCGGTTTTGAGCGGGGGGGTGGTGCATGGGCGGGTGGATCTGGCGGGGCTGCGGGTTGGGGTGCCGGAGGGGTTGGTGCGGCTGGGGGGGGCGAGCGGGGCGGTGATGACGGGGTTTGAGGTTGTGTGCGCGGCGTTGGGGCGGGCGGGGGCGGTGGTGCGGGTGGTGGAACTGCCGTCGGCGGGGGTGTTCAACCAGTGTTATTTTTTGGTGGCGCGGAGTGAGGCGTATGCGCGGTGGGGAGGGACGCTGGCGGCGCGGCCGGAGGCGTTTAATGCGTTGACGCGGCGGAGTTTTGCCATTGGGGCGTTGATTCCGGCCGAGGCGGTCGCGGATGCAGCGCGGCAGCGGGTTCGGTTGCGGGCGGAGATGGCGGAGGTGATGGCGGGGGTGGATGTGTTGGCGTTGCCGACGACGCCGGATGAGGCGCCAGATCTTCAAGTGGGGGATTTGGATGGGAGGGATGCGTTCAGCCGGCCGGATACGGCGCCGTTTACGCGGCCGTTCAGCCTGGTGGGGGTGCCGGCGGTTTCGCTGCCGTGCGGGTTGGGGGTGCGGGGGCGGCCGCTGGGATTGCAGTTGGTGGGGCGGCATGGGGCGGATGCGTGGTTGCTGGCGGTGGCGGAAGCGGTGGAGGAGGTGCTGCCGGGGATTGGGCGGCCGAGGGAGTGGTGGGCATGAGTTTTTCGGGGCGGCGGGCGTTGGTGACGGGGGCGGGGAGCGACGGGATCGGGCGGGCGGTGGCGCGGGGGTTGGCGCGGGCGGGGGCGGATGTGGCGGTGCATCACCTGGGGCAAGGGGCGGCGGCGGCGGGGTTGGTGGCGGAGTTTGTGGGGTTGGGGCGGCGGGCGCTGGCACTTGAGGCGGATTTTTCTTGTTTGACGGCGGCGCGGGGGGTGGTGCGCGACGCGGTGGCGGGGTTGGGGGGATTGGATATTCTGGTGTGCACGGCGGCGGTTTTGCTGCGCAAGCCGGCGTTGGAGACCGGGGATGACGAGTTTGCGCGGGTGTTGGGGGTGAACCTGGCGGCGAGTTTTGCGGTGGCGCAGGCGGCGGCGCGGGAGATGGTGAGGGGCGGCTGGGGGCGGATTGTGATGGTGTCTTCGGTGAACCAGTTCACGCCGAATCCCGGACTGGTGGCCTATGCGGCGAGCAAGGCGGGGATGATGCAGATGGCGCGGGTGATGGCGCTGGAGCTGGCGGCGAGCGGGGTGACGGTGAATTTGATCGCGCCGGGGACGATCGAGACGGATTTGAACCGGGTGGCGTTGGCGGAGCCCGGCTGGCGGGCGGCGAAGCTGGATTTGATCCCGATGCGGCGGATTGGGCGGGCGGAGGATGTTGCGGCGGCGGCGCTGTTCCTGGCCGGCGAGGGGGCGGGGTATGTGACGGGGACGACGATTACGGTGGATGGCGGGTTGGAGTTGCGGCCGTGAGGTCAGTGCATCAATCTGTAACTGAATTGAACAATAGTTTATAATACTATGCGCCCTTGCGAAAATTAAGCCTCGCCGCCGCCATCACCGCGGCTTCCTGTAATCTCTTTGAGAGGATTTTCGGGCCAAACTGACGCCTGAAATGGTGCGGCAATTTGATTGGGCCGCGGATGATCAAGCGTCAAGGAGAACCGACATGACCGAGACGACCTACGCCGGACTGCACTGCAGGACTGAACGCCGCGACGTGGCCACCGCTGGCCTCTGGTCACGGCTGCGCCGGGCGCGCCGCGGCAGCGTTACCACCGTATTCGGTGCCGCAACCCCGATGCTGATCGGCGTCATGGGGTTGGCGATCGACACCACCTATTGGGAGACCTCCAAGGTCAAGCTGCAGAGTGCCGCCGACATGGCGGTGGTGGCCGCGGGCCGCGCCTATAAGTCCGGGGAAAACATCACCACCGAGGCGGTCGCGGTGCTGGCGGAAAACGGTTTCGTGAACGGGATGAACAACGTGTCGGTCGTGGTCAGCCAGCCGCCACTGGCAGGCACCTATGCCGGCAACCCGCACGCGATCCAGGTGACGGTGACCCAGTCGCAGCGGACCTACTTCGCCGCCGCGCTGGGGGTGACGGCGCCGACGATTTCGGGCGTGTCGGTGGCGGCCCCGCCGGCGGCCGCGGGCGGTGGCGCCTGTGTCATCGCGCTGGGCACCAGCGGCGAGACGGTGTCGATCAACGGCTCCAACATGGTGGATACCCAGTTCTGCAACTACTACAACAACTCGACGTCCAGCAGCGCCACGAGCCTGGTAGGCGGCGCCACGCTCAAGGTGCGCACGGCCTACCTGACCGGGGACTGGTCCGGCGGCGGTAATCTCGTCGTTACGAAATCGATCCAGCGGAATGCGTCGCCGGTGGCCGACCCGTATGCCGATCGCGGGCTGCCGGCCGTGCCGGTGCGATGCGACGCGAACAACACCAGCCTGAATGCCTCGGCGACCTACAACGCCAAGCCGGACGGGTTCTTCGTGTTCTGCAAGGGCCTGAAGCTGGTCAGCAATGACAAGACCCTGACCCTGGGACCGGGCATCTATGTGATCGACGGCGACCAGTTCTCGATCAACGCCGGCTGGACGATCAACGCCACCAACGCGACAATCTACCTGTCCAAGGTTGCTGCCACCAGCTATGCGACATTCAAGGTCAACGGCAACAACGTGTTCAACATGACCGCGCCGACGACGGGGCCGACGCGCGGCATCGCAGTGATGATGCATCCCAGCGCACCGACCAGCAACACCGTCAGCTTCGGCGGCAGCAGCACGATGAACGTCACCGGCGCGCTGTACACGCCGAGCGCGGAGATCACGATATCGGGCAGCAACGGCAGCGCGGCATGTACCCAGGTGGTCGCCCGCACGGTCGTACTGAACGGCAACAACACGTTCCGGCATGAGTGCACCGGCATCGGCATCTCCGATCCGCCGGGCAGCATGCCGGCGCTCGTGCTGGTGCAGTGACTGGCGCGCGCGACATGGCCTGGCGTGCCACGCACCGGCATACCGCGGCGGCACTGCGCTGCTTCGGCGGTGCGCGCGGCGGCATGGCGGCGGTGGAGTTCGCCATTGGCGCGTCGTTCTTGATCCTGTTGGTGACCGGGCTGTATGATTTCGGCCGGGCCTCGTGGCACCGAATGGAGGTGGCAGCGGCGGCACAGGCGGGGGCGGTGTATGCCGCCGGGAACGGCTTCAACTCGAACGGCATCGTGGCGTCCGTGCTTGGTGCCACCACCTATTCCACCGTCACCGCCACGCCGGCCCCGACGATGCAATGCGGCTGCCCCGCCGGCGGTTCGGGCGTCACCGCGGCCGCCTGCGGCAGCGCCTGCGCGGTGGGCGGGATTGCGGGTTATTATGTGCGGGTGAATGCGCGCGGGACCTACAACTTCGTCTTCCCCTATCCCGGGGTGCCGCAGCCGGTGGTCATGACCGCCAGCACCTATGTGAAACTTCAATGATCGAGTTCCTGCGCCGCGTGGCTTTGCCGCTGTGGGCCGATGGGCGCGGCGGGACGACCATGGAGTTCGGGTTGGTCGCCCTGCCGCTGACCATGCTGCTGATCGGCGTGGTTGAGTTCGGCACGGTGGTGCGGATGAAATCGGCGCTGCAATACGCCACGGCCAAGACGGCACGCTGCGTTGTGGTGGACGCGACGCTGTGCGGCACCACCGGTAATGCCAAGGCCTATGCGCTCACCCAGTTGATGGGCATTTCGGTGCCCGCGAGCGCCTTCAGCATCACCACCGAGGCTTGCGGCAGAAGGGTGACGGCCAGCGCGCCGTTTCCGGGGGTGACTCACCATTTGATTCCGTCGAGCATCACCGTGACGGCGAGCACCTGCTTTCCGCCGCTGTGACGGGCTGGCCCCGGGCGGGGTGCATGGTTGGCGGTTCCGTTTCCGTTCCGGTGCGACGCGACGGCCCGGCCTGTGCAGCGGTGCCGTGGCGAAGCCAAGACGATGCTGCGCAGGACTGGTAACTGCAATCGCCTGCTGCTTGTTGTAGGTGGCGGGTTCGCACCGCGGCGCATTCGCCTTATACCAGCCGGCGAAGACAGTGACTCTTTAAGTAAGCTAGATTGGGCTCCGCCCAAACCCGCCAGGGGCCAAGCCCCTGGACCTTAAACATTTGAAAATTAATGGGTTTCCAAAGGCCCTCGGCCTTTGGTGGGTCCAGGGCAAAGCCCTGGCCTTGCCTGTCTTTATGGGTCGTTCATTTCGCGGGTAGGTATTAGGCTGCTGACAGCAGCTTGGGGGATGGTGGGATGGCGACGCACGCACAGCAGATCGACGCCCTGTTCGATGGATGGGTGGGGGCGGATACGCCGGGGCTGGTGGTCGCGGCGGTGCGCGATGGTGCGATCGTGCACCAGGGTGCCTATGGGATGGCGGATCTGGCGAACGAGGTGGCGCTCGGGCCGCGCTCGCTGATCCGGGTGGGCTCGCAGACCAAGCAGTTCACCGTGCTGCTGGCGCTGATGCTGGAACGCGAGGGCAAGCTCGATATGAACGCGCCGGTGCATCGCTATGCGCCGTGGCTGGGGCCCCTGCCCCATCATGTGACGCTGCGGCATCTGGCCAGCAATACCTCGGGGATGCGCGATTTCCTGGAGGCGCTGACCTGGAGCGGGGTTTCGCTGGCCGCACCTTCGACGCGGACGACGGCGCGGGCGATCATTGCGCGGCATGGCGAGATGAATTTTCCGCCGGGCGAGCAGATGATCTACTGCAATACCGGGTTCTTCCTGTTGAGCGAGATCATCGAGGAGGTCTCGGGCCGCAGCTACAACGAGTTGCTGCGCGCGCGGATCACCGGGAAGCTGGGGATGGACGATACCGTGCTGCAATTGCGGGATTCGCAGATCCTGCCGCGACTGGTTGGGCATCATTCGCGCGGCGCCGATGGGGGTTGGGAGCGGGCGCAATGGGGGCTGGTGCTCGGCGGTGAGGGCGGGATCAGCTCGACGCTGGAGGATATGCTGCGATGGCAGGCACATCTGGCGCAGCCCTCGACGGATATGGCGGATTTGTTGGCGCGGATGGAGGGGCCGGCGCGGTTCGCCAACGGGTCGCTGTCGATGTACGCGCTGGGGTTCACGGTCACGCGGTATCGCGGGCTGCGCAATATCGGTCATGGCGGCGGGGTGGCCGGTGGGCGTTCGGAGTCCGTGCGGTTTCCGGATCAGGGGGCTGGGATGGTCATTCTGGGCAACCGGGATGACATCGCGCCGTTTTCGATTGCGCGGCGGATGGCGGATGTGGTGCTGGGCGATGCCATGGCGCCGCTGCCGGATGCGGCGGGGTTGCGGGCGCTGGCCAAGGCGGCGGGGATGTACCGGCAGGAGGATGGCGACGATGTGTTCGAAGTTGTCGATACCGGGGGGGTGCCGAGCTTTACCAGCCAAGGCGGCAGCGGCGGGGTGATCGAGCAGCTTGCCGATGGCGAATTCGCGCCGGAGCGGGCGGTGGTGCATTTGAGTTTCGGACTGCCGCGCGACGGGGTGATCCCCGCGCGGTGGTGTGGCGAGGGGCGGCGGTATCGGCTTGTGCAGCCGGGGGCCGGCAGTTCGGCGGCGTTAGCCGGGGCCTATGTGAATGCAGGGCTGGGGATTGATGCCATGGTGTCGGCGGATGGCGGGCAACTGGTGGTACGGTCCGAGTATGGCGCGCTGCGGCTGGCGCTGTCGTGGATCGAGCGCGATTTGCTGATGGCGATGCCGGCGGATGCGCCTCGGCGGGGGGCGGGCAAGCCATGGGCGGCGGTGGTGCGGGTGCAAGGCGATGGGCTGGTGATCAGCACCGACCGGACCAAGAACCTGCGCCTGGCGCGGGCGGGATGAACGAAAGCGGGCAAGATGAGGGAAATAGGGCGATGAGCGAACCGATCCTGCGGACGATCCGGGCCAATGGCATCAATCTGCGCATTGCCGAGCAGGGCAGCGGGCCCGTCGTGCTGCTATGCCATGGGTTTCCGGAATCCTGGTATTCCTGGCGCCACCAGATGCGGGCGCTGGCCGAGGCCGGGTATCACGCGGTGGCGCCGGATATGCGGGGCTATGGCGGCAGCGACGCGCCGGCGGCAATCGATCAGTACACCCAGTTCCACCTGGTGGGCGACATGATCGGGATATTGGATGCGCTGGGCGCGGCGCGAGCGGTGATTGCCGGCCATGACTGGGGCGCGCCGGTGGCGTGGAACACCGCGTTGTTGCGGCCCGATCGCATTCGCGGGGTGATCGGGCTGTCGGTGCCGTACCGGCCGCGGCGGGATATCCGGCCGAGCAGCGTGATGCCGCAGGATGCCACGGCACAGTTCTACCAGTTGTATTTCCAGACGCCGGGGGTGGCCGAGGCGGAGCTGGAGCGGGATGTGGCGCATAGCCTGCGGACGATCCTGACCTCCGGGTTTGGCGACGACGCGCCGGACGATGCGATTGCCATGGTGCCGCGCGATGGCGGGTTGCTGACGCGGATGCGGGCGCCGGCCGCCCTGCCCGGCTGGCTGGGCCAGGCCGACCTGGACTATTTCGCCGGCGAGTTCGGGCGGGCCGGGTTTCGCGGCGGGCTCAACTGGTATCGCAATATCGACCGCAACTGGGAGCTGATGGCGCCCTATGCCGGGGCGGTGGTGACGCCGCCTGCGCTCTATATTGCGGGTGACCGCGACCTGGTGGTGCGGTTTCCCGGGATGAGCCAGTTGCTGCCGAACCTGAAGCAGTTCGTGCCGAACCTGCGCAACATGCTGATGCTGCAGGATTGCAGCCATTGGACGCAACAGGAGCGGCCGGCGGAGGTCAATGCGGCGATGCTCGGGTTTTTGCATGAACTGCCGGCGTGAACGCGGCTATTGCCAGCAGAAGACGTGCACGGTGGCGTCGCGGGCGCGGGTGAACATGTCCTCGGCGTTGCTCGGCGCGGTGTCGTGGGCGATGCTTTCGCAGGCCAGCATGGCGCGCAGCGGCGCGACGCCGGGGCCGATCGACAGGTCCGGTGTGGCGATGCCATAGGCGGCAACGCTTGGCAGGCGGTAGGGCGCGGGACGGTAAGCCAGTCGAGAGAAACTGTGTCTAGATTCGGGAGCGCAGATGACGCGCTGGACTTCGACCTTGGCCGGGTGCCGGGATCGAAGGTGCCGGGAACGCGGTTGGCTACAGCTCCAAAAGAGAGATGACGTGGCAATATTCTCCAATGTGACCTACCCGATCGGCACCATCGCGATCATCACCCTCAACGGTCTCACGGCCACGGTCCAGTCGATCATCCAGTCCGTCGGCAAGCTCAATGGGATTGTCAACACGCCAACCCAGCAGGCCACGTTCACGGTCGGGCCGGACCTGGAGGAGCTCGCGGCCACCGCGCTCGACACCGCGGGCGCGATCCTGTTCCAGGGCGACAATCTCTATTTGTTCAGCAACACGCCGCTGACCTTGGGCCAGCAGATCACCTTCACGGAAACGAATTTCGGCGACTACCAGGTGCCGTGTTTCGTGGCCGGCACACGGATCCTCACGCGCCGCGGCGAAGTGGCTGTGGAGGAGCTGGAGGTCGGCGACTATGCGCTGGCCCTGGGCACCGGCGGCTTCTCGATGGTCACGTGGATCGGCCAGCGCCGCCTCGAATGGTCCTCCGGCTATCGGCAGCCCGACAAATGGCCCCTGCGCGTGCGCGAAGGGGCTTTTGGCGAAGGCCGGCCGCATCGCGACCTGTATCTCTCGCCGGACCATGCCGTACACTTTGATGGCGCGCTGATCCCGGTCCGGTATCTGGAGAACGGGATCACCGTGCTGCGGGCACCGATGGAGGATGTGACGTACTTCCATGTCGAGCTGCAGCGGCATGACCTGCTGCTCGCCGAGGGGTTGGCGGCGGAGAGCTATCTCGACACCGGCAACCGCCAGGATTTTGCCGGTGCCGCGCGCCCGGCCACGCTGGCTGAACACGACGAGCGCGTGGCGCGCCATATCTGGGCGGAGAAATCCTGCCTGCCGCTGCACGTCGGCGGCCCGGTGGTTGTCCAGGCACGCGCCATGCTTGCACGCCGGGCGGTCGAGATGGGGTTGGGCCTTGTCGCCGCGCCGGAACTGCGGCTGCGGGTCGATGGCCGCGACATCCTGCCCACCAGGTTCGGCGATGGCTGGCACTTCGAACTGCCGCAGATGACGACGGGTGCGAAGCTGCAATCCATCGCGCATGTTCCCGCGGTTACCGGGCGGGGATCGTCGGATCATCGGTGCCTGGGGGTTCCGGTGACGCGGATGATGGTCGATGGCAAGCTGGTGTCGCCTGATGCAACGTTCCTGAGGCGTGGCTGGCACCAACCGGAGGACGGGCTGCGCTGGACCAACGGCCTGGCCCTGTTGCCGCCGCTGCGCACCCTGACGCTCCTCCTCGCGCCGATCATGCCGGGCGGCGACGGCACGCAATGCGCTGACGCGCGGGAGATTGCCAGCGCGGCCTGAGGCTATCGCGGCGGTTGCCTTGCGAACGGGGCAGACGCGAAAACTGCCGGCGTGACCGCGGCTATTGCCAGCAGAAGACGTGCACGGTGGCCTTGCGGGCGCGGGTGAAGATGTCGTCGGAATCGTCGGATTCGCGGCTGTCATGGGGCAGGATGGCGCGCAGCGGCGCGATGCCAGGGCCGATCGAAAGGTCGGGCGTGGCGATGCCATAGGCGGCCGCGGCGCGCTCGGGGTCGATGAGGGCGCGGACAATGCCGAGCACCTGGCCATTGACCGGGTTCAGGATCGGCCCGCCGCTATAGCCGCGGGCGATGTCGCGGTTCTGCATCCACAGCAAGGTGCGCGGGTCTTTTTCCAGCACGGCGCTGGTGGCCAGGCGGTCGTTGACCAGGGTGGCCCAGGTGGTATCCGGCACGTCGCGGCGGGCGGTTGCGGGGAACCCGTAGACCAGCGCGCGTGCGGGTGGAGTGGCAGGCCCGGCGATCGCGAGGTGGGCGGGCGCTGGGGCGGCGGCATGCAGCACGGCGATGTCGTTCTCGCCGTCGACGGTCACGAGTGTTGCCTCAGTGGATGGGAAATGCTGTGAAACCAGACGGATTTCGCGGCAATCGCTGACGACATGCGCGGCGGTGATGACGGTATGCGGGCCGGCGAAGAAGCCGGTGCCGCTGGCCTGCGTGGTCGCATCGGCCGGCGGGCGCAGGCGATCGGGCGGGAATGGCCCGACCTTCGGCAGCGCCGCGGCGTGCTGTGGCGGTTGGGCGATGACGACGACAGGCACGGGCTGGGCGCGCGCGGGATCCGGCCGGAACCAGAGCACCGCCAGGGCGGCGGCGGTGAGGCCGAGGGGAATGCCGATCAGCGGTGCGAGCAGGCGGCGCATCGAATCGTCCCGCAGGGAATGCCGGCAATCTGGCTGCCATGGCCCTACAAACCGGTTTCAATCCTGGCACGGCAGCGCCGTTGTCCTGCGCCGTTGCCTTGGCATGCGACGATTCGCTGCGGCATTTCGCGACTCGCACGCATCGATTCGCTTGCAAATTGCAGGACTCAGCCGGCCGCCATGCAAATTGCGACGGCACGCTGGCATACGTACTTCCACCTAGCGGCCAAGTGTGAATGAAACCTTAAGTTATCGCGCTGTAATCATTGGAAACCGATCGGAAATCGTTAGCGCCCGTGAATCTGGCATCGTTGTTGCGTATGTCATTGCGTGGGGCACCGATTGGAGATGGTGTCCCGCCCGCGAAGGCCACGGTTCGTCCGCAGAAGGCGGAGTTCCCAGTGGTCCGGCGGAACAGCAGCGGAGCGATGGCAAAAAATGCGCATTCTTCTGGCTTCCTTGGACGGCTACGTGGCGAGCGACATCGCGGTGGTGCTGGGCGGACAAGCCTTCACCCTGGAGCGGGCCGACAATCCCGAGGATGCGCTGCATATGGTCCGGCGCTATCACTTCGACGTGATCCTGTTCGGCGCGGGGCCAGACGGCACCAGCGGCGCAAGCTTCATCCGCCGCGCTCGGGCCGCGGGATCGGCGCTGCCGGCGGTAGCTGTGACCCGCCAGTTGGACGGACGGGGCCGTGGCCGGTTGCTCGATGCGGGCGCTGACGATGTGGTCGAAGTGCCGTGCGACACCTCCGAACTCTGTGCCCGGCTGCGCGCCGTGGTGCGCCGGACGCGCGGCTTCACCCGCTCGGTGCTGACGGTGGGGTCGCTGGAACTGCACATGGACAGCCGCTCGGCGATGGTTTCGGGCCGCGACCTGCATCTTTCCCCCAGCGAATACAAGGTGTTGGAGCTGATGATCCTGCGCAAGGGGACGGTGGTCAGCAAGACCGCGCTGATGGACCTGCTCTATGGCGAATTCGACGAGCCCGATGTGAAGTCGCTCAACGTGCTGATGCACCGCCTGCGCAAGCGCCTGGCCACGGTCGGGCTGGAGACCTTCGTGCGCACCGTCTGGGGCAGCGGTTATCTGGTCGACGAGCCGTCGCGCAGCTTCGCGCCGGTGCCGATGGCGCCGTTCACGGGCGCGATGGCCTTCGCCGACTGAGGGAAGGGATAGCTTTGCAGGGGCCGGGCGTTCGACATAGACTTGGGCCATGCGGCGCTCGACACAGGTCCTGCTGGTGTTGATGGGTGGTGGTGTCGTTGGCGCCGCGGCGATCCCCTTGTTGCGCGGTCCCGATTGCGATCCAGCGGCCAAGGTCGACGGCATATGTCCTGATAGCGGTTTGACGTCGCGCACAAGTTCATCCAGCCATTCGAGCAGCGGGAGCTATGGCGGCCACTCAACCGGCACCGTGGCGGGTGCGGCCGTGGTGGGGGCGGCGGCGGGGGCGGCCATCGGGTCGCGGGGCGGTTTCGGCAGCACTGGGTCGGCCCACGCCAGCAGCAGCGGCGGATAGGCGTTTGCGCCGCGTTGCGGTCACGCCGCGGCCCGACCGGCAGGCGCGCTGGGCCGCCATCGGCTTCGAATTCGCGGAAATCGGCGGCCAGCCCTATTGGGATGAGTCCGCCTGTTGGCAGTTCAGCGCGGCCGAGATCGACACGCTGGACGATGCCACGGTGGCGTTGGAGCGGCTGTGCCTGGCGGCGGTGGAGCATGCGGTGCGCACCGGCTGTCACGCCCAGCTCGGCATTCCCGAGGCGGTCTGGCCGCTGGTGGTGCGCAGCTGGGAGGCGCAGGAGCCGAGCCTGTATGGGCGAATGGATTTGCGCTGGGACGGGACCGGGGCGCCCAAGCTGCTGGAATACAACGCCGATACGCCGACGGCTTTGTTCGAGACGGCGGTGGTGCAGTGGGACTGGCTGCAATCCACCCGCCCGGCGGCGGATCAGTTCAATGCGGTGCATGAGGCGTTGGTCGCGGCCTGGCTGGCGCGGCCGCTGCCGGGCGGTATTGCGTTCACCTGCCAGCGTGGCTCCGACGAGGATCGCGGCACGGTCGAATACCTGCGTGACACCGCGATGCAGGCTGGGCTGGCGGCGCCGTTCCTGTATGTCGACGAGATCGGCTGGAACGGCACGGTGTTCGTCGACCTGGATGACCGGCCGATCGCGCATCTGTTCAAGCTCTATCCCTGGGAGTTCATGCTGCGCGATGCCTTTGGCGCCAATGTCGCCGCCGCGCCGACGCGCTGGATCGAGCCGGCCTGGCGCATGGTGCTGTCGGGCAAGGGCATCCTGGCGCTGTTGTGGAAACTGTTTCCGGATCATCCCAACCTGTTGCCGGCATTCCGCGAGCCCGGCCGCACCGGCGGGCCGGAGATCGCCAAGCCGCTCTGGGGCCGCGAGGGCGCCAATGTGACGGCACCGGGCCATGCGACCGGCGGACCCTATGGCGCGGAGGGCTTCATCCACCAGGCCTGGGCCGAGTTGCCATGCTTCGACGGGCGGTATCCCGTGTTGGGAAGCTGGGTGGTGGGCGGCCGGGCGGTCGGCCTGGGCATCCGCGAGGACGACACGCCGATCACCCGCGACACCAGCCGTTTCGTGCCGCACTATTTTCAGGCCTAGTCACCCATCCGCGCCACCCGACAGGAGCCGCCATGCTGGACAGCCTGATTGCCTTCGTCACCTATTTCGGCACCGCGGTGCTGCTGCTGGGGGCATTCCTGGCGCTGTACACGCTGGTGACCCCGGTGCGCGACTGGGAACTGATCCGTGCCGGCAATGCCGCGGCGGCCTTGGCGCTGGGCGGCGCGGTGCTGGGATTCTGCCTGCCGCTGGGCATGGCGATCGCGAGGTCGCACAGCCTGTCGGACATGGTGCTGTGGGCGGCGATCGCGCTGGTGGTTCAGCTCATTAGCTATGTCGTGGTGCGCTTCCTGCGCCGGCATGAACATGGCGGGCTGGAATCGGGCGACATGGCGGAGGCGATCCTGTTGGCCTCGGGGTCGGTGGGCTTGGGCATCCTGAACGCCGCGTGCCTGACTTGATGGGGCTGATGCTGGCCGTGTTGCTGCTTGCCGCGCCGGCTGGGGCGCAAACACCGGCAGGGGCGCAAACACCGGCAGGGGCGCAAACACCGGCTGGGATAGCAGCGACTGGCGCGCCTGTGATGGTGGCGCTGATGGGCCGGCGGCTGTTCGGTCCCGGTGGCGAGGAATTGGGCCGGGTGGTCGACCTGGTAGTCGATGGCCAGGGCCGGCCGCTGGCCGCGGTGGTCGATGTCGGCGGGTTCATGGGGTTGGGCATCCGCCGGGTGGCGCTGGCGTGGGAGTTGCTGCGCTTTCGCGCCGAGCCGGACATGGTGCGCATGTCCGTCGAGATCGGCGCCGACCGGGTGACCGGGGCGCCGGAATACCGGCCCGGCGACGCCACCACCATCCTCAGCCCGCCAGCCAGCCAGTGAAGCCGCCTGCCCGGCCGGCCCGGCGCCGTGCGGCGACGCGGCATCAGCCGGGACAGCTCGGGCTGGACTGGCTGAACGGCTTCGTGGCGGCGTTCCGTACCGCGTTTGGTGCCTTCATGCCGGCCTATCTCGCTGGCCAGGGCTGGACCCAGGCGCAGATCGGCTTTGTGCTGACCGCTGAGACGATCGCCTCGATGCTGACCCAGGTGCCCGGCGGTGCCTATGTCGACCTCACCCGCCACCGCCGCCTGGTGCTCGGGCTGGCGATCGCGGGGGCCGCGCTGGCCGCCCTGGTGATCGCCGCCCTGCCCTTGCGGCTGCCGGTACTGCTCGCGCTGCTGGTGCATGCGGTGGCCGGCAGCATCATCGCGCCGGGGATCGCCGCGGTCACGGTGGCGATGGTCGGGCGGCGCGAGCTGGGCGAACGGCTGGGGCGCAATGTGCGCTTTGCCTCGATCGGCAGCGGAGCGGGCGCGGCGCTGATGGGGCTGGCGGCCTCGCTGGTGTCGGAGCGGGCGGTGTTCGTGCTCGCCTTCCTGCTGGCGATCCCCGCGCTATGGGCACTGTGGACGCTGCATCCGCGGCGCCAGCGCCGGCGACGCGGCGGCGAGGTGGCACCGACCGATGCGATGGAGACGCACGGCTCGGTGCGGGTGCTGCTGGCGGATCGGCGGATGCAGGTGTTCGCCGCCTGTGTCACGCTGTTTCATTTCTCCTCGGCGGCACTTCTGGCGTAAGCGTAAGCTGGTGCCCACGGTTGACGGCGTAAGTTTTCAGGCAGCCCGGTCTTCGACGGCGCCCTTGCAGTTCCAGGGCAGGAGTTCGCTGAGCCTTGAGGCGAGATGCCCGCGCGCCAACTGGTCGATGGCGTAGGCAAGGT
>CAMBRC010000101.1 GCA_945869965.1 Asaia bogorensis | reverse complement strand
CCCGCTGGGGCCGGCGGCCCCAGACCCCATTCTTTAAGCGCCTTCGGCTAAGGGTCCAGGGACCTCGGTCCCTGGTGGGGTCCGGGGCAAAGCCCCGGCTTGCTTCCTTGGCTCTCGCCCCTACCCCCCGAAGCCGGCCAGGAAGCGTTGCAGCAGGCGGCCGAGGGCTTCGAGGTTGTAGCCGCCTTCCTGCACGATCGCGCACGGCAGGCCGGCAGCGGCGATGGCCGCACCGGCGCGGGCGAAGCCGTCTTCGGTGATGTCGAGGAAATGCAGGGGTTCGTCGCGGCTGGCGTCCATTCCCAGGCTGATCACCAGGGCTTCGGCGCGGTGGCTGCGGATTTCGCGCAGGGCGGCGGCGATGGCGGCGAGCCAGATCTCGTCGCCGGTGCCGCGGGCGAGCGGCAGGTTGAGATTGTGGCCGGCGCCGGGGCCTTCGCCGCGTTCGGAGGCGTGGCCGACATACCAGGGGTAGTAGCCGTTCGGGTCGCCATGGACCGAGGCGAAGAAGACGTCGTCGCGGTGCCAGAAGATGCCCTGGGTGCCGTTGCCGTGGTGGCTGTCGATGTCCAGCACGGCGACGCGGGCGGCACCGCGGGCGCGCAGGCGTTCGGCGGCGATGGCGGCGTTGTTCAGGTAGCAGTGGCCGCCGGCGCGGGCGGCGTAGGCGTGGTGGCCAGGCGGGCGGGCCAGGGCATAGGCGTGGCGGCCGGCAGCGGCTTCATCGGCGGCGGCGATGGCACCGGCGGCGGCGGCTTCGGCGGAGGTCCAGGTGTCGCGGGTGAAGGGGTTTGCGTCCGCGCCGTACCAGCCGAGCTGGCCGACGATGGTGGCGGAGCGGCGGCCGCCATTGGCGAGCATTTCGGGGGCCGGGTGGACGTTGGCGACCATCTCGGCGCCGTGGTCGGGCATGGCTTCCCAGGCTTTCCAGCCGTCGCGCAGGAAGTCGAGATAATCGGGCGGGTGGACGGTGGCGATGGCGAGCGGGTTGGCGTGGCCGGGGTCGGTGATGGCCAGGCCCATGGCGCGGCAGGCGTCGAGCAGGGCGGTGGCGCGGGCCGGGACCTCGAAGTTCTTCTTCACCGTGCCGCGCTGGAGGAAGAATTGCGGGTCGTGGGTGAGCTCAGCGGGGTTCCAGAAGGCTTTCATCGTCAGCTCCTTGTCTGCCGGCAGGTTAGGCGGGTTTGGCGGGCAAGGCGATCCTGGAGCGCCTGTTGACGGGCGAGGCGGGTTCGTTGCCAAATCGCGTGGAACGCCGGGAGGCAGCGATGCGCTGGGTTGGTTTTTTGCTGCTGGCGGTCGTCGTGGCGGCGGGGCCGCGCCCGGCCCAGGGGCAGACGACATCGGCGGAGTTGCGGGCGCAAGGGCAGCGCTGCATGCAGGCGCGCAACTTCCGCTGTGCCGAGACGGCATACAACGCCTTTGTCGCGCAGCGGCCGACCGACCCCATCGGCTATGCGTTGCGCGGCATCCTGTTGGTGCGGATGGAGCAATACGCGCGCGGTGCCGCCGACCTGGAGAAGGCGATGGACCTGGGTGAGGGCACCTACGACATCTTCGCCTTCTACGCCGAGGCGTTGCGCCATGGCGGGCGGGTGCGCGAGGCGATCGACTGGTCTTACAGGGCGCTGGAGGTGGTGCCGGGGTTACTGGATGTGCGCGGCGATCTGGCGACGATGCTGGTTGCCGAGACGTGGCACCACGAGGCGCTGGCGATGCTGGCGGGGTTCGATGCCGGACGGGTGGCGAAGGGGCAGACGGCATACTTCGCGGCGCGGCGCGTGGCGATCGAGAACGCGCTGGCACGGCGGGGGACGGTGGCCGATCGGCCGGATGGTTCGCTACGCCTGCCGAAGGTGGAGAGCTTTTTCTATGCGCCGGTGGTGCTGGGCGGTGGCCGGGTGAACGCGTTGATCGTCGATACCGGGGCGGGCAACATGGTGCTGCCGCGCGCGCTGCTGGCCGAGAACAAGGTCGAGTACCGCATCACCCGGCCGGGCATTCGCGCCAAGATGGCCGACGGGCGGACTTCCACCGGCGACATGGCGATGCTGGCCCAGGTTTCGGTGGGGCCGTTCGTGCTGAAGGACGTGCCGGCCTTTGTCTGCGACGGTTGCATGGCGCTGTTGGGCCAGGAGGTGCTGTCGCGCTTCGACTTGCGGTCCGAGCGGGTGCAGGGGGTTGAGTTCATGACATTGACGCAGCGCACGCCGCTGGTGCGGTGATCGCGGCCAGGTGGCCTTGCGTGCCGGCGGCTGAACGCCGACGATTGGGGGATATCCCCTGGTTCAGGACACCGCGCCCATGACCCTGCGTATCGCCGTTGGCGGCTTCATGCATGAAAGCCACTCCTTTGCCCCGCGCCCGACGCGCTATGTCGATTTCGTCCAGCCGGGCGGGTTTCCGAAGCTGACGGTGGGGGCGCCGCTGTTCGCGGCGGTGAAGGGGACCTCGGTGCCGATTGCAGGGGCCATCGAGCGGGCGGAGGTGATCGGGGGGATCGACCTGGTGCCGCTGGCGTGGTGCTTCGCCAATCCGGCCGGGCCGGTGCAGGACGAGGCGTTCGAGCGCATCATGGGGTTGATGATCGCCGAGTTGTCCAATGCGTTGGACAAGGGTCCGCTGGACGGCATCTATCTCGATCTGCATGGCGCGGCGGTGGCGGATAGTTTCCCGGACATGGAGGGCGAGATCCTGCGCCGCGTGCGGGCGATCGTCGGCGACCTGCCTTTGACGATCTCGCTCGATCCGCACTGCAACCTGACGGCGGAGATGGTGGAGCGGTGCGACGCGCTGGTGCCGTTTCGCACCTATCCGCATGTCGATATGCGCGCGGCCGGGGACCAGGCGATGGGGTTGCTGGTGGAGCGGATCAGGCGGGGCACGAAGTGGGCCCGGGCGTTCCGGCAGGTGGATTTCTTCATCGCCCTGCCGATGCAGTGCACGATGGTGGCGCCGATGGCGCCGGTGCTGGAGGAGCGGGCGCGGCTTGGCACCGCGGCCGGGGTGGCGGAGGTCGCGTTCTGCTTCGGCTTTCCCTATGCCGATTTCAAGGATTGCGGGGTGGCGTTGGCGGCCTATGCCGAGACTCAGGCGCAGGCGGATGCGGCGGCGGATACGCTGAAGGCATTCATCGATGCGCGGGAGGCCACGTTCGCCGGGGCGGTGCTGCCAGCGGACCAGGTGGTGGCCGAGGCGATCCGGCTGTCGCGCGGGGCGACGAAGCCGGTGGTGATCGCGGACACCCAGGACAATCCCGGCGCCGGCGGGCATGGCGATACCACCGGCATGCTGAGCGAGCTGATCCGCCAGAAGGCCGAGGGCGCGGTGCTGGCGCTGATCAACGACGATGAGAGTGCGGCTTCGTGTCATGCGGCCGGCGAGGGGGCGACGGTTGCGCTGTCGCTTGGCGGCAAGTCGGACGGGGTGCCGATTTCCGTCGCGGCGAAGGTGCTGAAGCTGACCGATGGCAAGTTTGTCGGCACCGGGCCGATGGCGAAGGGCAACTATGCCGATCTCGGGCCGAGCGCGTTGATCGAGTGCGGCGGCGTTCGCGTGATCGTGGTGAGCCGCAAGATGCAGGCGCTGGACCAGTCGCTGGTGCGCCATGTCGGCATCGAGCCGAGCGAGTGCCGCATCCTGGTGCTTAAGTCCTCGGTGCATTTTCGCGCCGATTTCCAGCCGATCGCCGATGCGGTGCTGGTGGGCGCGGCACCAGGGCCGGCGGTGGCGGATCCGTCGGAGCTGCCGTTCAAGAATTTGCGGCCGGGGTTGCGGCTGCGGCCGATGTCCAATCGTGTGTCAGGATAAGGAAGGCGTTCTTTTTTGAAAAAAAGAACCAAAAAACTTTTATTCATTGGCGCCCGTGTTGGACGTTGGAGCACGGTGCCAATGAATGAAAGTCTTTTTGCTTCTTTTTCTACAGAAAAAGAAGACTCTTTCTTCACATCAGGGAGACTGAAATGAATCCGTTCGACCTCACCGGCAAGGTAGCCATCGTCACCGGCGGCAATGGCGGCATCGGCCTGGGCATGGCCACCGGGCTATACAATGCCGGGGCCACGGTGGTGATCTCCGGGCGCAACAAGGAGAAGGGCGAGGCGGCGGCGGCGGCGCTGGGCGCACGGGCGATGTTTATCGCGGCGGATGTCACCAAGAAGGCGCAGTGCTGGAAGCTGGTGGCGCAGACGGTGAAGAAGTGCGGGCGGCTGGATATCCTGGTCAACAATGCCGGGATCGCGGTGCGCAAGTTTCCGCAGGATCACACCGAGGAAGAATGGCACCGGGTGATGAACACCAACATGACCAGCGCGTTTCTGCTGAGCCAGGCGGTGTATCCGGAATTCCTCAAGGCGGGCGGCGGCAAGATCATCAATATCGGCTCGGTGATGACGCTGATGGGGGCACCGCATGCCGGGCCCTATGCGGCCTCGAAGGGGGCGATCGTGCAGTTCACCCGGGTCTGCGCGACGGCCTGGGCGAAGGACAACATCCAGGCCAATGCGGTGCTGCCGGGCTGGATCGACACCGAGCTGACCAGTGCGGCGCGCGAGCAGGTGCCGGGGCTGAACGAGAGCGTGCTGTCGCGCACGCCGGCTGGGCGCTGGGGGCTGCCGGGGGATTTGTCCGGGATTGCGGTGTTCCTGGCGTCGGCGGCGTCGGATTTTGTGACCGGCGCGGCGATTCCGTGTGATGGCGGGTTCACCATCCGGGCCTAGCCACCTTGATCACCCGGCGCGCGCTGGTCCGCGCGGGCGCGGGGCTGGCCCTGGGCGGGCTGGCCCCGGCGGCCTATGGGTTCGGCATCGAGCCGGGCTGGCGGTTGGAGGTGACGCCGTACCGGCTGTCACTGCCGGGCTGGCCGGCCGGGCTGCGACTGCGCATTGCCGTGCTGGCCGATTTGCATGTCGGCGAGCCCTATATGGGGCTTGGGCGCATCCGGCGGATTGTCGATACCGCCAATGACCTGAAGCCCGATCTCATCGTGATGCTGGGCGACTATCATGCCAGCTTTCGCTTCATCAGCCGCGAGGTGACGCCGGACGACGCCTGTATGGCGCTGGCGCGGTTGGCGGCACCACTCGGGCGCTGGGCGATCCTGGGCAATCATGATTACTGGCACGGCGCGCTGATCTGGCGCGGAGCGCTGGCGCGGGCGGGGGTGGCGTTGCTGGAGAACCGGGCGGTTCGGCTGTCGCAGGACGGGTTCGGGTTCTGGCTGGCCGGACTGGCCTCGATGCTGGCGATCCGGCTGGGGCGCGGGGCGTTCTTCGGCTTGCACAATTTGCGCGGCACCTTGGCGCAGGTGACCGACGATGCGCCGGTGATCCTGTTGGCGCATGAGCCCGACCTCTTTCCCGAGGTACCGGCGCGGGTGGCACTGACCCTGGCCGGGCATACCCATGGCGGGCAGGTGCGGCTGTTGGGGTATTCGCCGCGGGTGCCGTCGCAGTTCGGCAACCGTTTCGCCTACGGCCATGTGGTGGAGGGCGGGCGGCAGATGATTGTGTCGGGCGGGTTGGGGCTGAGCGTGCTGCCGGTGCGCCTGGGCGTGCCGCCGGAAGTTTTGCTGGTGGAGTTGGGTTGAGGGCTCGTTGACGATGAGCACCGTTGGCGGCCACACTCGTGGCCGTGACGATCGCACGCATCCAGAGTTTTGCCTTTGCCGGGATCGAGGCCGTGCCGGTCGAGGTGCAGGTGCAGATCTCGCCCGGGCTGCCGGCGTTCCTTGTGGTTGGCCTGCCGGACAAGGCGGTGGGCGAGGCGCGCGAGCGGGTGCGCGCGGCGTTGACGGCGATGGGGCTGTCGCTGCCGCCGAAGCGGGTCTTGATCAACCTGGCGCCGGCCGACTTGTTGAAGGAAGGCAGCCATTTCGACCTGCCGATCGCGCTGGCGGTGCTGGCGGCGATGGATATCCTGCCGCGCGAGGAGATGGGCGAGTTTGCCGCGCTGGGTGAGTTGTCGCTGGATGGGCGGCTCAACCCGGTGGCCGGCGTGTTGCCGGCCGCAATGGCGGCATCGGCGCGCGAGTTGGGGCTGATCTGCCCGGCGGCACAGGGCGGCGAGGCGGCGTGGGCTGGGGTGGGGTTCGAGGTTTTGGCAGCCCCCGACCTGCTGGCGCTGGTCAATCACTTTCGCGGCACGCAATTGCTGTCACCGCCGCCACCGGCCGGGTTGGCCGCGGCCGGCTTGATCGCCGACCTGGCGGATGTGCGCGGCATGGAGGTCTCCCGACGGGCATTGGAGATCGCCGCAGCCGGGGGGCACAACTTGCTGCTGGTGGGGCCGCCGGGGTCGGGCAAGTCGATGCTGGCGGCACGGTTGCCAGGGCTGTTGCCGGACCTCGCGCCGATGGCGGCGCTGGAGGTCAGCATGGTGCATTCGGTAGCTGGCATGTTGGAGGGCGGGCGGCTGGTGATGCGGCCGCCGTTCCGCGAACCACATCACTCGGCGAGCATGGCGGCCCTGACTGGTGGCGGACAGCGGGCCAAGCCGGGCGAGGTCTCGCTGGCGCATCGGGGCGTGCTGTTCCTGGACGAACTGCCGGAGTTTCCGCGCGCGGCGCTGGAGGCATTGCGCGGACCGATGGAGGCCGGGCGGACCACGGTGTCGCGGGCGGCGGCGCATGTCACCTATCCCGCGCGGTTCCAGCTGGTTGCGGCGATGAATCCGTGCCGGTGCGGGTATCTGGGCGATGCCGCGCGCGAGTGCGGACGGGCGCCGCGCTGTGGCGAGGACTACCAGGGCCGCATCAGCGGGCCGCTGCTGGACCGCATCGACCTCACGGTGGAGGTGCAGCCGATCGTGCCGTCAGAATTGTCGCGCGCGCCGCTGGGGGAGGCGACCGAGGTGGTGGCGACACGGGTGGCGGCGGCGCGGGCGGCGCAGCGGGCGCGCTATGGCGAGGATGGGCCGGGCACCAATGCCGAGGCGGATGCGACCAAGTTCGACATGCAGGCCGAGGCGCGGGCGCTGGCCGAACAGGCGGCGGACCGGCTGCGGCTTTCGGCGCGCGGCTATACCCGCACCTTGCGGGTGGCGCGCAGCATTGCCGACCTGGCGGGTGCCGAGGTGATCCGGCGCCAGGATGTCGCCGAGGCATTGGCGTTCCGGCATCGGATGCCCGGGCGGAAGTGAGCAAGGCCAGGGCTCTGCCCTGGACCCGTTGGGGCCGGCGGCCCCAGACCCCATCGCCGAAGGCGCCTAACGGTTGAGGGTCCAGGGACCTCGGGTCCCTGGTGGGGTCGAGGGGCGAAGCCCCCGCCTTGCTCCCTTCAGCCCAGCCCGTCGAACAGCGCCGTGGTCATGTAGCGCTCGGCGAAGGATGGGATGATCACCACGATTTGTTTGCCTGCCATCTCCGGCCGGGTGCCAAGCTTGAGGGCGGCGGCCAACGCGGCACCGGAGGAGATGCCGCCGGGGATGCCTTCGCGCCGCGCCATGCGCTTGGCGGTGGCGAAGGCTTCGTCGCCGGTGATCTGGATGATCTCGTCATAGACCGCGCGGTCCAACACGGTGGGGATGAAGCCGGCACCGATGCCCTGGATCGGGTGCGGAGCGGGTGCACCGCCGGATAGGACGGGGCTGGCCGTGGGCTCGACGGCGACGATGCGCACGGCCGGCTTCTTGGCCTTCAGCACCTGGCCTACCCCGGTGATGGTGCCGCCGGTGCCGATGCCGCTGACGAAGGCGTCCACCCCGCCCTGGGTGTCGTGCCAGATTTCCTCCGCCGTGGTGCGGCGATGGATGTCGGGGTTGGAGGCCGAGCCGAACTGGTCGGCGGTAACGCTGCCCGGGTGTTGGGCGAGCAGTTCCTTGGCGCGGGCGACAGCGCCGTTCATGCCCTTTTCGCGCGGCGTCAGGTCGAGCTCGGCGCCGAGGTACAGCAGCATCTTGCGCCGCTCGATGGAAACCGATTCCGGCATGGTCAGGATCAGGCGATAGCCACGCGCGGCGCAGACGAAGGCCAGGCCAATGCCGGTATTGCCCGAGGTCGGCTCGATGATGACCGCACCCGGGCCGATCTTGCCCTCGGCCTCCATCGCCTCGATCATGTTGACGCCGATGCGGTCCTTGACGCTGGCCAGCGGGTTGAAGAATTCCAGCTTCAGCAGGATGTCGGCCTGGATGCCATCTTCGCGGGTGATGTTAGGGATGCGCACCAGGGGGGTGTTGCCGATGGTCTCGGCGATGCTGTCGTAGATGCGGCCGCGCAGCGGCGGGTCGAGCTTGAGCGTGCTGGCCATGGTATGTCTCCCGGTGCCTTCGCAGGCTTTACACGTTGTTATTTCGTGAATTCTAAAATCCTACACGCCGCGACGCGGTTGTGCCAGCCCAACCTATTGAACCACACCATCACCCTTGAGCGGCTTGACCGGGCCGACCAGCTTGTTGCCTTTCAACATCGCCTCGGTGGCGGTCAGGTTGACCACCAGGAAGGTCTGGTAGTCGCCGGTGTTGATCATGGTGTTGCCCTCGATGGTGATTTCCCGGGTGGGCTGGGTCACCCCCTCGGCGCCGATCATGATGGCCGTGGTGCGGTTTTCCGATTTCGGGCCCTTCTGCATCGTGGTGTCGCGCACCACCACGCTGCCGCCGTTGGAGATGTCGATGTGATAGCTGGCGGTGCCGGTGTCGCCATCGCGCATGTCACAGCCGATGACTTCGGTGCGCAGGGCGCGGGACTTGATGTGATGCGCCTGGCGGGTGTCGGCGAATTTGCTGCGCTCGACCAGCAGCAGCTTGAGCGCGTTGACGTAGATGCCGTGCGCACAGGGCGAGCAGTAGCCGTTGCGCAGGAACTCGCTGTCGCGGACGGTGATGGTGCTGGCGGGGTTGCCGGCGGCGAGGATGCCGTTCTGGTTGTTGATGAACTTCACCCGCTCGACGGTCAGGTTGATGCCCTCCGCGCGAATGCCGGCACCGTTCATGTCGGGCACGCGGGCGCGGGTGAGGGTCAGGTTGCGGATGGTGATGTCGCGCCCAGTGGTGACCAGAAGGGCTTTTCCCTGGCACGCCTTGTCGGTGAGGATGGCGCTGCCGTCGGGCTTGGCGCCCTCGATGGTCAGGTTGTTGGCGGCGACCACGGCACAGTCGAAATACTCGCCGGGGTCGATCACCACGCGGTCGCCGTCCTGGGCGGCGCGGATGGCCTCGGACGGATTCTTGAAGGTGCGAGTCTCGCCGACCTCCAGGGTGCGCGCGGCGGCGGGCGCGGTGGTGAGCGGCAGGGCCAGGACGAGAAGCAGCAGATTCAGGATTCGCAGTCTGGTCATCGGAGCCCCGTCATGCCGTTTCAAGGCAGTCTAGGGAGCGAACCATCGGGGCACCAGCAGGCTTTCACCCGCGGTTCAGCTGCGCCCGACCAGAACCACGCCAGCGACGATCAAGGCGATGCCGGCGATGCGCCCGGGGGGCAGCGCATCGGCAAACAGGAAATAGCCCATGGCGGCGGTGAGCACGAAGCTCAGTCCGACGAAGGGATAGGCCTGAGACAGCTCGGCGCGCGCCAGTACCGCGAGCCAGAGCACGGTTCCCAGGCCATAGAGCGCCAACCCGCCGACCACCGCGGGGCTCAACAGTACCGCCTGAACAATGCCGGTCGGCGCGCCCGCCGCGATGGCGGCTCGCACATCACCGCAGGTCATGCCGAGCTTGAGCAGCACCTGTGCCACCGAACTGAGGGCGATGCTGGCCATTGCCAGCGCGAGAACGATACCCTGCATGCAAGTCAGCCCCCCATGCTATCAAGAATGGCCCACCCCCGCGCGTGCAACCAGCATCACCACCAGCACCGCAAGGCCGATCGCCCAGCTCACCCGGTCGCGCGCCGCATACAGGATGGGATCATGATGCATGTAGCCGCGCGCGGTCGCCAGCCACATGCGGCAGTTCCACAGAAGCACCAACGGCACGATGCCCCACAACAGGACCGGGGCAGCGAAACGGCCGCTGCTCGCCTCGCTCTGGACATACAGCGCCAGCACAAGGCTGGCCGAGAAGGAGGCACACACGCCGAATAGTTGCAGGATGACCAGGTCGTCCGGGCCATAGCCGCGCCCAGCGATGCGGGCGGTGGAACGGCTGCTGCTCTCCATCACTTCGGCCACGCGCTTGACCAGGGCCAGGCTGAGAAACAGAAAGCTGGCAAACGCCAGCAGCCACAGTGACAACACGTGGCCGCTGGCCTCGCCGCCGCCGAGCAGGCGGATGGTGAACAGGAAGGCGAGCGCGAACACATCGACCAGCGGCTGGCGCTTCAGCCAGAGCGAATAGGCCATCGAGATGCCGGCATAGGCCGCGACAACCAGGATGAGGCCAGCGCTCACCGCGAGCCCTGCCGCCAAGGCGACCAACAGCGCGGCCAATGCCACGCCGGCGACGGCCGGAGCATCGCCGGCGGCAAACGGGCGCAGGCGCTTCTTCGGATGCGCGCGATCGGCAGCGAGGTCGAGCAGGTCGTTGACCAGATAGATGCCCGAGGCGGCCAGGCTGAAGGCAACGAAGGCAAGCAGGCCACCCGCCCAGCTCGGCCAGTCGCCCATCGCGTGCGCGGTGAAGATCGGCACGAAGACTAGCAGATTCTTGACCCATTGATGCGGCCGCATGGCGCGCAGCAGGGTGGGCAACAGCGCCGGCGCGACGGCAAACCGGCGCTCCACCGGTATGGTGACGAGCCTGGCCACCGCGGCCGCCACATCGACCAGCACTGCCGCCCCGGCCTCGGCCCACACCGCGAGATCGGCGCGAGCGTCACCGGCATAGACAAAGCCGCCGCGGCCGAAGCGCGCGACCAGGGCGGCGGCCTTGGCGGGACCCTTGAGGTTGTGGCCGGCGGTGGAGGCGATGACCTCGTCGAACAGGCCAAGATGCGCCGCCACGCGGGCGGCCACCGCCTCGTTCGCTGCCGTTGCCAGCACGATGCGCCGGCCGGTCGCGCGCTGTTCGCGCAGATAGGCCAACAAGGGCTCGTTGTACGGCAGAAGCGCCGGATCAAGCGGGACGAGCGTGGCGACCCGCGCCTTCAGCGCCGACCGCCCGCCCATGACGGCGGCCCCCAGTGCCGCCACGCGCAATCCGCCGGCCAGCGCGAGCAACCCCTCGACCAGCGTGTCGGTGCGCACCAGCGTGCCATCGAGATCGACGCAAAGTGGCAAGGCGGAGGACAGCGCTTCTACTCCGTGCATGGGGCGCGGCAGTCGACACGGACCGCGTCGAAGCCGGTGATGAAGACGCGGGTTCGCTCCAGCGTGACGCTGCCGACCAGGAGTATGAGCACAACCACGCTCGCCAGATAGGCCCGCGCCGCCAGGCTGGCAGGGGCGAGCGCCGGGGCCAGGCCGGCCCCCAGGGCGAAGACCAGGAAGTGCGTGTGAGCGGCGTAAAGATACAGGCTGCCGCGAAACTGGAAGTCGAGGTGAAAGACGATATTCAGCACCAGCGTGGCGGCAAGGCCACACGCCAGCCAGCGCGTCGCGCGGTGGCGAAAGGCGGCAATTGTGCCTACCAGCAAGAACAGATGCCACGCCACGCTCGCGATCGCGGCGATCGGGCCGAAGCTGGGCTGGCGGAAATCCCACATCCCGATGCCCTCGGGCAGCCGCACGACGGCGAAATCCGGCGAGACCACGGTGAACCCCACCAAGCGCCACAATACATCGACCAGCCCCGCCCGCTCACCCTTGGTGCGCTGCCAGTAGACCTCCTTGGCCACCGCCGCCGGGTCGGCGAGGAACTGGCGCAGCACATCGAACCAGACGATGGCGGTCAGCACCGCGCACAGCAGCACCACGACAATCCCGTAGCGGATCATCGGCCGGACAGCGCCGCGCAAGCCGCGATGGCGCCACCAGGCCAGCGCCTCGGCAACCATCGGCTGGAGGATATTGGTGGTGGTGATGCCGTAGCTCAGCGCGGCCAGGGCGAAGCGCAGCCGCCGCCCGTGGCGCGGATCCGCCAGCCGCCAGACGGCCAGCAGCCAGACGCAGGCGATGCCAAAGGCGGCGGGACCATAGGCCTCCGGGATCATCGCCGTGAACACCTGGCAACCCGACACGGCGAACAATACCGCCAGCGCCACGGCGATGCCGGTGGCGACCGCGAGGCTGCGCAGATAGAGAAAAACCACTGCCACCGTCGCCGCCCCGAAGCCGGCCATCACCAGCCCGGCCGCGGCCTTCGGCACCAGCCCGGCGGCCAGCAGCGGCCACGCAAGCGGGCGCAGCAGCCAGGTCAACGGGTGCTTGACGTTGCCGCGCTCGTATTCATCCAACGCCAGCAGCGCCACATAGCGCGGCGGGTCGAAATCGAAGGCGAGGTTGTAGAATTCGGCATACTGCCCCGCGGCCAGTCGCAGCGCGGCCGCAGCATAGATCGCCAATGCGCCCAGCCCGAGCACCGCGGCGATGACCAGGTCGCTGCCGGTGAGCGCCGGGAGTGCTCCGGCCTGAGGGGGTGCTGCTGCGAGTCGCGGCAAAGCGAACATCTCCATGCTCGGGTACGCAGCCATTGCCGCCGCGAACCGGGGCTGTCAACGCCCTAGAGCTGCATGTGGCAGTGCAGCATACGCTTGTCCGCCGCCGCCGCGCACGGCATGGTGCGAGATCAACAAAGACACAGGGAGCTTACCCATGCTGCTACGTCGCAGTCTTGCGGCCGCCGCGCTCGCGCTGGCCGCCAATCTTGTGCCGGCCACGGCCGCGTTGGCGCAATCCGGGCTGCCGCCGCTGCGCACCGGCGTGGACGGCACCTTCGCGCCGCACGCCATGGCCAAGCTGGGCGGCGGCATCGAGGGCTTCCAGATCGACCTGTTCACCGAAGCCGCGCGCCGCATGAAGCGCGAGATCACCATCGACAGCACCAGCTTTTCCGGCCTGATCCCCGGTCTGCAATCCGGCCGCTATGACTTCATCGCCGCCCCCACCACGGTGACGCGCGAGCGCTCGGAGAACATGCTGTTCACCGCCGGCTATCTGTGGACCGCCTTCCAGTTCGGCATCAAGAAGGGCAGCGCGCCGATCAAGGACTGGGCCGACCTGAAGGGAAAGGCCGTGGCAGTCAACAAGGGCACGCCGTACGAGCAGTTGTCCAAGGCCGAGGGCGAGAAGCACGGCTTCACCACCCAGGTCTATGACACCCAGCCGGACGCCATCCAGGCGGTGCTGTCGGGCCGCGCCTATGCCACGCTGGGTGGCAATACCGTCATCCGCTATGCCGCGAGCCGCAATCCGCAATTCGCCGCCGACCTCGAGTTGACGCAGACCCGGGCCCATTGGGGTGCCCCCTTCCGCAAGGACAGCGTGGCGCTGCGCAACCAGATGCAGGACGTGCTGAACTGCATGAAACAGGATGGCACCATCGCCAAGCTGTCGGAAAAATGGTTCGGCATGGTGCCGGCGGCCGATGCGCTGGAGCGGGTGGTCACCCCGGGCTATGGCGTGCCGGGCATGCCGGGCTATGACCCCACGCCGTTCACGCTGAAATGCGACTAACGCCTTGATCGTTGAGGCAAGAGGAATCCACAAGCATTTCGGCGCCCTACATGTCCTGAAGGGCGTCGATTTGCTGGTGGATGAACGCGAACTGGTGTTCGTGATCGGGCCGTCCGGCTCGGGCAAATCCACGCTGCTGCGCTGCCTCAACCGGCTGGAAGAGCCCAGCGCCGGCAGCATCGCGGTCGACGGCATCGACATGCTGGACCGGCGCACCGACATCAATCGGGCGCGCCAGCGTATCGGCATGGTGTTCCAGTCGTTCAACCTCTATCCGCACATGACCGCGCTGGGCAACGTCACCCTCGCACTTCGCAAGGTGGCCGGCCGTTCGCGCGACGAGGCCGAGGCGCTAGGGCTGGCGGCGCTGGACCGTGTCGGCCTGCGCGACCGGGCGGGGCATACGCCGGGCCAGCTTTCCGGTGGCCAGGCCCAGCGCGTCGCCATCGCCCGTGCGATCGCACTGGAACCGCGCGTGATGCTGTTCGACGAACCGACCAGCGCGCTCGACCCCGAGCTGGTCGGCAGCGTGCTGGCGGTGATGCGCGAATTGCGCGAGAGCGGCATGACGATGGTGGTGGTGAGCCACGAGATGGGCTTCGCGCGAGCCGCCGCCGACCGCGTGGTGTTCATGGATGACGGGCTGATCGTCGAACAGGGCTCTCCCGGTGCGATATTCGAGGCGCCGCAGCACGACCGCACCCGCGCCTTCATCAGTCAAATCCAGCGGCACTAGCCGGGCATGACCGGCTGGGAGCGCTTCGTCGACACTTTCTTCAACGCCCGTGTGATGGCGAAATACTGGCCGGACATTTTGTACGGCATGGTGGTGACGATCGAGCTCGCGGTGCTGGTGGTGATCGCCGGCATCGCCAGCGGGCTGGTGCTGGCGCTGTTGCGCGCGCTGGGATTCCGGCCGTTCAACTGGCTGCTGATCTTCGTGGTCGACGTGTTTCGCGCGCTGCCGCCGCTGGTCATCATCGTGCTGATCTATTTCGGACTGCCCAGCCTGGACATCACGCCGTCGGGCTTCGTCTCTACCTGGCTCGCACTCAGCCTGGTGCTGATGGCCTTCGCGGAAGAAATTTTCTGGTCCGGCATTACCGCGGTGCCGCGCGGGCAGTGGGAAGCGGCGCGCTCGACCGGGCTGTCTTTCACGCAAACCTTGCTCGGCGTGGTGCTGCCGCAGGCGCTGCGCATGACCATCCCGCCGCTGACCAGCCGCACCATCGCCATCACCAAGGGTACCGCGCTGGGCTCGGTGGTCGCAGTGAGCGAAATCCTGGGACAGGCGTCGTCGGCGGTGTCCAACAGCTACAACCCATCGCCACTGATGCTGGGGGCCGCGGCCTATCTGGTGCTGTTCATCCCGGTGGTGGTGGCCGGGCGCTGGGTGGAAACCCGGTTCGCGTGGAAGCGCTAGATGCTGGACACCTTCTTCAATGTCGAGATCATGCGCGCCGCCTGGCCGATCCTGCTGGCCGGCTTGGGCAACACGCTGCTGCTGTCAGCCACCGTGGTGCCGCTGGGCTTGCTCGGCGGGCTGATCCTGGCGCTGCTGGCCCGCCTCCGCTCGCCCTGGGTGCGCTGGCCGCTGATGGCCTGGGTAGATTTCTTCCGCGCCTTTCCGCCGCTGGTGCTGCTGATCTTCCTCTATGCCGGGCTGCCGTTCATCGGCCTGGAACTCGGCGGCTTCGGGTGCGTGGCGATCGCCTTCTTTCTCAACACTGGCGCCTATTACGGCGAAATCCTGCGGGCGGGGATTGACAGCGTGCCCAGCGGACAGACCGAGGCGGCGCGCTCAACCGGGCTCACCGGCGGCCAGACCCTGGCCTATGTCGTTCTGCCGCAGGCCGTGCGCAACGTGCTGCCGAACCTGATGTCGAACACGCTGGAAGTGGTCAAGCTGACCGCACTCGGCAGCGTCGTCGCCATGCCCGAACTGCTGTTCCAGGCGCGCCAGGCGCAGAGCCTGACCTATAACCCCACCCCGATCGTAGTGGCCGCGCTGATCTATTTCGCCCTGCTCTGGCCGTTGGTGCGGCTGCTGAGCCGGCTGGAGAACCGGGCCCTGCGCACCGGCTGACCCGGTGCGGGCTGCCTGTTTCACCGAGTGTTGATGCAAGACGCTGCGATAGCCGCGCAGCCCCAACGCCGCGATTGGCCTGCGTCATAGCCTCACCTCGTCGATGCGCCGAGCCGACATGTGCTGCCTGGAATTGGGCGCCAAAAACGCGATGGCACGGTGAAACGCTCCCTCCAGCGTGCTTCGGTGGCCCTGTTTGCCAGTGGCCTGGGTCACCCATGGCACCGGCATCGTGCACAACGATCCCGCCCGCCACATTAGCATCCCGCCGCAGCTCACCATGCCGCTCCAGGTCCAGGCAGCGTACAATGGCGGCGAGATCTGGTTCCGCTACCGCTGGCCAGCGCCGACTGCCAGCATCTTCCACGACGTGCTGCGCTACTCCGGCGGCAAGTGGGAGGTGCACGCCACCTTCTATGTCCCCGATTCAACCCTCATACTCCTTGCCGCGGCCACGGTCGTCATGGCGGCACTGGGCCTGTTGAGCCGCCCCCTGCGCGGCGGCTAGGGCAGTCACGCCAAATCGGTATTTGTAATACCGGTTTGGTGCGTGCATCTGGGAATGATGAGCGCATCAATCCAAATTGAGCCCGACCCCGAGCGGCGCGCCGCCATGACGCGGGCCGTCAGCGCCCAGACCGGGCTGGACCGCGCGGGGATCGAGACGTTCCTGCGCGCCTTCTACGGCGCCGCGCGCGAGGACACCGTGTTGGGACCCGCCTTTGCCGGCGTGGCCGACTGGGAAAAGCATATCGCTGCCATCACCCGCTTCTGGGGCTCCGTGGCGCTGATGACCGGTGAATATCACGGGCAGCCCATGCAGGCCCACGCCCACTTGGCGCTGACCCCAGCCCATTTCACCCGCTGGTTGGAAATCTTCGAACGCGTCGCCCGCGAACATTTCACCCACGCTGGCGCCGAACACATGCTGGAACGCGCCCGCCGTATTGCGCGCAGCCTGGAGATGGGGCTGATCCCGCTGACGCTGCCGCCGCGACAGCAAAGATAAGGCCAGGGGCTTTGCCCCTGGACCCCAGCAGGGGTCCGAGACCCCTGCACCCTCAACCATGAAGCGCCTTCGGCAATGGGGTCTGGGGCCGCCGGCCCCAGCGGGTCG
>CAMBRC010000100.1 GCA_945869965.1 Asaia bogorensis | reverse complement strand
GCCGGTGCCGCCGCCGACCGGGATGGTGTCGGTGTCGCCCTGGACGATACGCACCTTCTCGCCGGGCACGCCAAGCTGCTCGACAGTCAATTGAACGTACGCCGTCTCGTGACCCTGGCCGGTTGATTGCGTGCCGACGAAAACGTCGACAAAGCCGTCATCGGCAAAGCGGATTTCGGCGCGTTCGGTGGCGTCGCCGCCAGTGGCCTCCAGATAGTAGGCCAGGCCAATGCCGCGATGCAGGCCCTTCGCGGCCGAGGCAGCGCGGCGGGATTCGAAGCCGGACCAGTTCATGTTCTTGAGCCCGGCGTCGAGCACGGTGGCAAAATCGCCGCTGTCATAGGTCTTGCCGACCGGGGTGGTGTGCGGCATCCGCTCCGGCCCCACCATGTTGCGGCGGCGCAGCTCGACCCGATCGATCCCAAGCTCGCGCGCCGCGGCGTCGACCAGGCGCTCGATCAGATAGTTGCTCTCCGGCCGCCCGGCGCCGCGATAGGCATCGACAGGCACCGTGTTGGTGAACACGCCGACCACGTTGCAGTAGATGTTCTTGAAGTCATAGATGCTGGACAGCACGGTGCTGCCCGCCAGCGTCGGGATGTACGGGCCGAAATTCGACAGATAGGCACCCATCCCGGCCACGTTGCGGGTGCGCAGCGCCAGGAACTTCCCCCCGGCGTCGATCGCCAGTTCGCCCAACGTGATGTTGTCGCGTCCCTGAGTGTCCGACAGGAACGCCTCCGACCGCTCGGACGTCCACTTCACCGGCGCCCCCAGCTTGCGCGCGGCGTAGCAGACCAGCACATGCTCGGCATACAGGAACAGCTTCATGCCGAAGCCGCCGCCGACATCCGGGGTGATGATGCGAAACGCGTCGTTCTCCACGCCGAAGATCATCGGACCAAGCTGGGCCTTCAGCAGCCAGCCGCCCTGGGTATTGGCGCGCAGGGTCCAGCGCGATGTGGCGGCGTCATACTCGGCCAGCGCCGCACGCGCCTCCATCGAGTTCACCACCACGCGATTGTTGACCACCGTGAGCCGGGTCACATGGGCAGCGGATTTGAACAGCGCCTCGGTGGCGTCCTTCTGCCCGGTCTCCCAATCGAACGCGACATTCTTCGCCGCCTCCGGCCAGACCTGCGCAGCACCCGCATCCATCGCGGTAGCAAGATCAGTGATGCTCGACAGGATGTCGTAATCGACCATCACCGCCTCGGCCCCGTCCCGCGCCGCCCGCGGCGTGTCGGCCACGATGAAAGCAACGGGATCGCCGACATGGCGGACCATGCCATCCGCCAAAACCGGATGCGGCGGCATCACCCCCTTGGACCCGTCGCGATTATCCAGCTGCACCAGGCACGGCAGACCACCGATCTTGTCGGCCGACAGGTCGGCACTGGTGTAAACCGCCTTCACCCCCGCCGTCGCGCGGGCCGCCACGGTATCAATGGAAAGAACCTTCGCCGCCGCATGCGGGCTGCGCAGCACCACGCCATACAGTGTCCCGGCCGGGGTATAGTCGTCGGTATACGACCCGCCCCCCTTCAACAGGCGAGGGTCCTCGACACGGCGGACAGGCTGGGCAACGCCGAATTGGGTCATGGGCGGTCTCTCTCCGGACGGCAGATCGTTTGGCAACAGCATGTCATGTGCGCCGCCGCGGCGAAAGGCCAAGGGGCCCCGCCGCAGCTAGCCCAACAGAACGTCCCGCGCCTGGTTGATCCGCGCGGCCAGCCAGTCCGAACCGCCACGATCCGGATGCGCCGCCTGCATCAGCCGCCGATGCGCGGCGCGCACCTCCGCCGGCGTGGCCCCAGACGCCAGCCCCAGAATCTCCAGCGCCTCGACCTGCGACATCCCCCCGCGTGGCTGCGGTGGCGGTGGCCAAAAGCGCGCGCCCGGCGGCGACGGCATGCGCTTCTGCGCAATCCAGCTCCAGATCATCGGCCCGAGGAAAATCAGCGCCGACAGCGCAATCGCGCCACGCCCGGTCAGGAACAGCATCGCCGCAAGCAGAATGCCGCCAATCGCGCCGGCCCAGATCAGCGCCGATTTCATCGTGGCAACGCGCGCGCGGCTGAACATGCCCAGGACCGCGAGCAGGGTGATCAGCGAGGCCAAGCCCAAAAGAAGTGCTATCATGGCAGCAAGAATCTTCTTTTTGTGAACAAAAAGAAGCAAAAAAACTTCATACACTTATCCGTTGCCAACATCACGACTCCACGTTGGAGCACGGGCGCCAACGGAAAAAGTTTTTTTGCTTCTTTTTGTCCACAAAAAGAAGACCTTACCTTACTTCCCCCGAAGCGCCTGCGCCTCGATCGCCGCCACCGCGCTGACATTGACGATCCCGCGCGCAGTCACGCTCGGCACCAGCACATGGATCGGCTTGGACATGCCCAACAGCATCGGCCCCACCGGCAGCGCGTCCGCGGCGGCCTTCAGCAGGTTGAACGCAATATTCGCCGCGTCCAGGTTCGGCATCACCAACAGGTTGGCAGTCCCCGACAGCCGGCTATCTGGCACCGCGCGGTTGCGGATCACCTCCACCAGCGCCGCGTCGGCGTGCATTTCGCCGTCGACCTCCAATTCGGGCGCGCGGACCCGCAACAGCGCCAACGCCTCGCGCATCTTGCGCGCCGACGGCGCGTTGGAGCCGCCGAAACTGGAATGCGACAACAGCGCCGCCTTGGGAACCAACCCGAAACTGCGCACGGTCTCGGCCGCGAGCTGCGTCATCTCCGCGATCTGCTCGGCGGTCGGGTCGGTCAGCACATAGGTATCGGCGATGAACAGGGCGCCTGCCGGCAGGATCAGGCACGACAGCGCATAGAACCGGCTGACCTCCGGCCGGCGCGGGATGATCGGGATGATGTACTGCATGTGGCGCCACCAGTCGCCGGACCCGCCACAGATCGCCGCATCCGCCATCCGGGACTGCAACAGCATGGCGGCCGCCACCGTCGCCCGCGTCCGCAGCCGCCGTGCCGCCGCATCCGGCGGCGCACCCCGCCGGCCAACAAGGCGCTGATACTCGCCCAGCAGCGGGGCAAAAATGTCGTGATCCCGCGCCGGATCGAGGATGCGCACGGTCTCGTTAAGGTCCATCCGCAGCCCCATCTCGGCCACCCGCGCGGCAATCACCTCGCGCCGCCCGATCAGGATTGGCTCGGCGATCCCGTCATCCACCAGCGTCTGCACCGCGCGCAGCGTGCGCTCGTCCTCACCCTCGGCATAGACGATCCGCGCCGGGTGCGCCTTCGCCGCCTCGAACACCGGCCGCATGAGCTGGCCAGACCGAAACACGAAGCGCTCCAGCTCGGCGCTATAGGCGGCGAAATCGGTGATCGGCCGGCGAGCAACCCCGCTGGCAATGGCCGCGCGCGCAACCGCCGGCGCAATCTGCAGAATAAGCCGGGGATCGAACGGCTTCGGAATGATATAGCCTGGCCCAAAGACCGGCGCCGTCCCGCCATACGCCGCCGCCACTACCTCACTGGCCTCAACGCGGGCAAGCTCGGCAATCGCCTCCACGGCGGCAAGCTTCATCGCCTCGTTGATCTCGGTGGCGCCGACATCCAGCGCGCCGCGGAAGATGAACGGAAAACACAGCACATTGTTGACCTGGTTCGGATAATCCGAGCGCCCCGTCGCAATGATGGCGTCCGGCCGCGCATGCCGCACCGCTTCCGGCAAAATCTCCGGCTCCGGATTGGCCAGCGCCAGGATCAGCGGATTCGGCGCCAGCTTGTGCAGCCACTCCGCCTTCAGCACCCGCGGCGCCGACAACCCCATGAAGATATCCGCCCCATCCAGCACCTGGTCCAGCGTCCGCGCTTCGGTCTGCCGCGCATACGGCCGCATCCGGTCATCCAGCCCCTCGCGATCGGCATGAACAACCCCCTTGATGTCGGTCAGCGTGACGTTCTCCGCCTTCAGCCCCATCGCCACCAACAAGTCCACACACGCCAGCGCCGCCGCCCCCGCGCCCGAGGTAACCAGCCTCGCCTCGGCCAGCGTCTTGCCCTGCACCAGCAGCCCGTTGCGCACCGCGGCGGCCACCGTGATCGCGGTGCCGTGCTGGTCATCATGGAACACCGGGATCGCCATGCGCGCCCGCAGCTTCTCCTCGATGTAGAAGCATTCCGGCGCCTTGATGTCCTCCAGGTTGATCGCCCCGAAAGTCGGCTCCAACGCCGCCACCACCTCGATAAAGCGGTCCGGATCAGCCTCGTCGACCTCGATATCAAACACATCGATGCCGGCGAACTTCTTGAACAGGACGGCCTTGCCCTCCATCACCGGCTTGCCCGCCAGTGCCCCGATATTGCCTAAGCCCAGCACCGCGGTGCCGTTGGAAATCACCCCCACCAAATTCGCCCGCGCCGTATAAAGCCAGGCATTATCAGGGTTCTCGACAATCGCTTCGCATGCAGCGGCCACCCCCGGCGAATACGCCAGCGCCAAATCACGCTGCGTCGCCATCCGCTTGGTCGGCTCGATCGCCAGCTTCCCCGGCCGCGGAAGCCGGTGATAATCAAGCGCTGCGCGGCGAAAATCATCGTCCATGCTGGTATCCCGATGCAAAGCCGCAGCCAAAAGGATGAAAGTTTTTTGGTTCTTTTTTTCAAAAAAGAACAGCGCTTCTTTCTCAGAATGCGGTGTTTGACGGCGCGGTGGGGTGGGGCAAGAGTGTCGTCCGCTTGAATGAGGGATATGTCCGCATGATGCAACCGCCCCCCGCCCGCCCCGGCATGCGCGAGGACGAGGTCGACACCCCGGCCCTGATCATCGATCTCGATGCCTTCGAGCATAACCTGGACACCATGGCCCGTGCGCTCGAAGGCACACAGGTCAAGCTGCGCGCGCACGCCAAGACGCACAAATCACCGATCGTCGCCCTGCAACAGATCCGCCGCGGCGCCATCGGCCAGTGCGTGCAGAAAGTCGCCGAGGCCGAGGCGCTGGCCTGGGGCGGGGTCCAGGACATCCTGATCAGCAACGAGGTGGTGGGCGCCTCCAAGCTGGCCCGCGCCGCCGCCCTGGCGCGGCTGGCGCGCATCTCGATCTGCGCCGACGATCCCGCCCATGTCGCCGCGATCGCGGCCGCGGCGCGCGATGCCGGGGTGGTGCTGAACGTGCTGGTGGAAATCAACGTCGGCGGCAATCGCTGCGGCGTGGAACCGGGCTCGCCGGCCGTCGCACTGGCCCAGATGATCGCCGCCGAGCCCTGCCTGACCTTCGGCGGGCTCCAGGCCTATCATGGCCGCGCCCAGCATTTCCGCACCCCCGCCGAACGTGCAACTGCCATCGCCCAGACCGTCGCTGACACCCGACGCACGGTCGAGATGCTGGCGCAGCAAGGCCTGCCCTGCCCGATCGTCGGCGGGGCGGGGACCGGCACCTTCGAGATCGAGGCCGCATCCGGCGTGTTCACCGAACTGCAAGCTGGCAGCTACTGTTTCATGGATGTCGACTACGCCAAGAACCTCGACGCCGCCGGCCAGCCGGTCAGCCAGTTCCGCCACTCCCTCTTCGTCCTCGGCACGGTCATGTCCGCCCCGCGCCCCGGCATCGCCGTCACCGATGTCGGCCACAAGGCCATCGCCATCGAATCCGGCATGCCCGGCGTGTGGCAGCAACCGGCCCTGAAATTCGTCAGCGCCTCGGACGAACACGGCAAGATCGAATTCCCCGCCGAAACGAAAGGCCCAACCATCGGCACCAAGCTGCGCCTGGTCCCCAGCCACTGCGACCCCACCGTGGACCGCCACGACTGGTATGTCGGCGTGCGCAACGGGCGGGTTGAATGCCTGTGGCCAATTGCCGCACGCGGCGGCGCCTATTGAAGCGGCGTGGGGAGTAGACGCGGGCAACAGCACTATCCGGCCGGATAGCCCCACCCGGCCGGATAATCTGCGTCCTGTCCCTTATCAGTCGATGCGCGTGGTCTCAGCCCATTCGAAGTAGCGGCGCTTGGCGGTCTGGAACACCGGACCGGCGTTCAACGCCCGGTCTTCGTATCGGGTACAAGCAACCAGCTTGCCGTAGTTGCCCGAGGAGAAAATCTCGTCGGCCTCCGCCAGGTCGCCGGCGCTCAGTGTCGCCTCGCGCGCCTCAATCCCGGCCTCGTTCAACAGCGCCATGGTGCGCATCCGGGTGATGCCGGCCAGGAAGGTCTTGTTGTCGGCCGGCGTCAGCGCCACGCCGTTCTTGACGATCCACAGATTGGCGAAGGCGAATTCGGCGATATTGTCCCAGGGGTCGCGCATCACCGCGGCCTCGAAGCCGCGCTGCTCGGCCTCGCGGGTCGCGCGCGAGGAGTTGGGGTAAAGGCAGGACGCCTTGGCGTCGGTCGGCGCCATCTCCGGCGCCGGCCGCCGCAGCGGCGACAGCGTGGCCGAGAACCCTTCGTTGCCCGGCAATGGCGCCTCGAAGATATGCATCACAAAAGCGGTCGTGGCGCTGCCGCTGGCGATCGACCCGCCCTGGGTGAAGAACATCGGCTTGATGTAAAGCTCGGCATCGACCGGAAAACGCCGGATGCCCTCCAGCGCCAGGCGCTCGATTTCCTCGGCGGTCTTGGTCGGCGTCAGGAACAGTGCCTTGGCCGAGGCAATCACCCGCTGGCAATGCAGCGCCAAGTCCGGCGCACAGCGATGAAACGCCCGCGCCCCGTCAAACACCATCGACGCCAGCCAGAACGAATGATCGGCCGGCCCGGTCAGCTTGATGTTCTCGCCGGTCCACTGCCCGTCAAACCAAAACTGCGCCGCCATGGTCGTGCCTCCGGAGGATCAAACGGCCGGGACAAAAGGCCGGGCCACCCCCGGCGTCAAGGGGGCGGCGCGCACGGCAGGGGGGTGCGGAAGGAAGGAAAGGGGAAGTCTTCTTTTTGTTCACAAAAAGAAGATCTTTCCTTCCCCTCTCCCTGTCTAAAAAAACTCCCTCAACCCAGAAATTTTCCCTTGCACCACTAACGTAAGTTAGTTATTATCCTCCCCAATGTCACATGGACCCTCCCTTGGCGCACCGATCGCCAACCCCTCGGCCCCCAATTCGTCCGGGGAGAAGTGCGCCTTGCTGCCGAGGGCGATCCAGGCCGTGATCGCGGCCCTGTTCGCCCGAATTTTCGACCGCCTGGAGCAACTCCTCCGGCTATGGCAATCCGGCGCCCCGCCGCCGCCCGCGGCACCCCGCCGCCAAAAATCCGCTGCCGGCCAAAACCCACCCGCCGCCAAGCCGTCCCATCGCGCCACCCGCTCCAAATCCGCCCGCCATCGCCCGAGCCACGCCCGCCCGGCCCGCGTCCGCCCGGCCTACGTCCGCAGCGCACCACCCCGACCGCTGCTCACGCCCTTCCCGCCAAGCGCCGTCCGCCCGCGCCCGGCGCGCGACCCGCCCGCCAAAAAAAACCGGCATTCTCCAGCCGCGAACCTGCGTGCATATTATTCCAATATCAAAACTATAGGCGATCCCCAGGCAAAGCCCCCGGCGCAAAGAACGGCGTTGATTCCAACTCCGGCTCGGCAAACCCTGCCAGCCGCGCCTGCAATGCGTCTTGCCCGTCCCGGAACAACGCCCGCACGATTGCCGTCGACAACAGCCCCGCCGCCGCGGAAACGCCGGGAATATCGCTGGCGATCGGCCCCATCGAGGCATGGGCGGCATGGTTGAACACATGTAGCCGCGCCAGCGCCGGACACGCGCCAGGTGACTTCTCCATCAGCTCGAACCCCGCCCCCAGAAATGGATACAACCCCAGTTCGGCCCGCTCCAACCCGTCCGGCGGCGGATAGACGTCCCGCCATAGCGCGACATGCGTCATCACCTCGGCCAACTCCGGCCGCCGCGCCAGATCCACCGCGAACCCGGTCGCGACGACCAGAAAATCCGCCGCCGCCCCCCCACCCCGCAACCCGATGCCAACCCCCTCGGCCGTCCGCCGCACATACCCCACCGGGCTGCCCCGATGGAGCCGAAACCCCGGATGCTTCAACACCCGGTGCACGCTCTCATGCGGCGGCGGTGACCGCTGGTCATGCAGATACACCAGCAGCGCCCACCGCTCCGCCGCCGACAGCCCCGACCACCCCTCGAAATACCCGGGATTGGTCGCCCCCCGGCTCTTGTTCACCTGCGGCAATTCCGCCCGCCGGCAATACATATCCACCGCCGCCGCTCCCGCCTCCAATGCCACGGCGGCCGCATCGAACGCCGAAGCATTCGCCCCGAGCACCGCCACCCGACGCCCCGCCAGCACGGAAAAATCAATGACCTCGCCGGTATGCCCCGCCCGATCCGGCCACAACGCCGGATCGACAAATTCCGGCACCAGCATCCCGCCGGCCCCCATCCGCCCGGTGGCCAGAACGACATGCCGCGCAAACACCGGCCCGTCCGACGTGCCCACCCGGAACAGCGCCCCCGCCGGCTCGATCGCCCGCACCGAAACCCCGTGCCGCACCGGCAGAGCCAACACAAGCTGCAACCAGGACAGATAATCCTGCCAGTCACCATTGCTGATCTTATAAAGCGCCGCCCAAGCCGCCTCGCCCTGCCGCGCGGTGAACCAGGCCCGAAACGTCAGCGACGGAATGCCCAGTGCCACGCCCGGCAAATGCTTCGGACTGCGCAAGCTGACCATCCGCGCCATGTTCCGCCACGGCCCCTCCTGCCCCGCCGGCGCCTCGTCCAACACCGCGATGTTGCCCACGCCCTTGAACATCAGCGCCGCCGCGGCAGCAACGCCGCACATCCCGGCCCCCACCACCAATACGTCCAACGCCGAACCGCCAAGCGGATCAGCCGTCGCCGCCACCCAGTTGCGCGGCGGCAAGCCAAGAAAGTCGAGGTCGCGGGCGACCGCAGAATCATGAGCATCGGACATGGATCAGCCCGCCAGGGGATACAGCGACTGCGGCGCATGACGGAACCGGAACCCCCGGATCTCCAACGCTGCCGGCCCCGGCGCATCGACATCGATGATGTCCGCCAACAGCGGCGCGAAGGCCGCGCGAAAATGGTTCTTCGCCTTCACGCACAATAGCTTGACCTCGTCCAGCGCAATCCCGTGCAACGCCAACAACCCGGGATCATGCGGCGACCGGCTATAGGTGGTGACGATCACCCGCACATTCCGCCCACCCGGCGTCCCCGCCAGCGACACCAGCGCCGTCGGACCGAAATTGCTCATAACGCCCCGCATCATCGGCCCGGTGTTGCGGAATTTTCCCTCCGTCAACGCCAAGACCCGGCCGCTGAAGGCAACCGGCGCCCCATAGGCATCGGTCAACCGCCCGCCCAATGTCCCCGTCAACTCGCCGCCAACGCCCACCTGCTGCGCCTGCTCCACCAGCCCGGGATCGGTGATATAGGCAAACACCGTCGGCACCTGGACGTCGGCGTGCAGCAATGCCCGCAACAGCCCTGGCGTGTCGCCGATCCCGCCCGAACCCGCATTGTCGCCGGGATCGGTCACCGCGATGGGGAATTTTCCGCCGGTCACCGCCTGGGCAATCCCCTCGGCCGGGCTTGGCAATCGGATGAAGAACCGCCCCCGCCGCGCCTTCATCTGCCCGGCCAGCGCCTCGGCGACCGCACGTGCCCGCGCCCCATCATGGGCATGCCACACCATCGCCGTCGCCCCGGCCGAGAGCGTGTCGCCATAGGTGAAGCCGCCAAAGGTGGAGACGTCCAAAAGCGCGGGATCGGCCGCCTCCAGCCCGGCGGCAAAGGCCTCCAGCTCGGCCATCGGCCCCTCGGCCGTGCGCATGTTGATGCTCGGCAGGATCGCCCCCATCGCCGCGATCGCTCCCTTGGGCCGCAGCCCTTCGGTCACGCAGCGCGCCAGCACGCCCAGTACCCGCAGCGCCGTCGGCCGCTGGTCGATATGCGGGTGGGTCTTGTAGCCGGCGCCAAAATCCAGCAGCCCGGCGATCTCCGGAGCCATGTTACCGTGCAGGTCGAAACTGGCCCCCAGCGGGACATCCGGCCCAATGGCGGTCCGCACCCGCCGGACGGTCTCCAAATCGCCGCGTGGCTCGTCGTCGACCAGCATCGCGCCGTGCAGCGCCAGATAGACAGCGTCGTACCGCCTGGCCGCCAGCGCCGGCAGGATGCCGTCCATGATGGTCTCAAAGGTCGCGCGCGGCAGCGGCCCTGCTGGTCCCGCCTGGGCCATGCGCAGGAAATCGCCGGTCCAGCCGGGATTGGCGTCCAGGAACTCCAGCGCCCCGCCGATCTCGCTTTCGCTCCCTTGGAACGCTGTCCGCGCCTCGGCAGTACCGATGGCATAGGTGCCGGAGCGAAACGCCGCGAGGTCGGTGGGCACTGGCGTGAAGCTGTTGCCTTCGTGGCTCAGCATGGCGATGGCAATCCGGGGGGCAATCCGGGGGGCGATCCGGGGGGCGATAGGGGGCATGGCGCGGTTCCGGCAATGGCCGCATCAGCGTGGCCGCTGCTCCGGCCGGGATCAAGCTGCGATCTTTCCACCGCCGGCTGGGCGCGCGATGATGCCCGTGACAAATGGGGAGGCGATGGGATGCGGTGGCTGTGCACCGGCGGCACACGGTTCGCCACGCCGCACGGCAGCGTCGCCGTCGAGCAGTTGGTGCCTGGCACGGTTCTGCTGTCCGAGACCGGCGCCTTGCTGGTCGCCGGACCGGTCGGGCGGATCCGGCTTTCGGCGGCCGAGCTGACGGCACGCCGGGCGCTGTGGCCGGTGCGGATCGGCGCCGGTGCCTTGGTCGACGGCTTGCCGGCAAGCGATGCCGTGGTGCTGCCGGACCAGCCTATCGCCGCTGCTGGCCTGCCGGCGATCGCCGCGAAATGGCTGGTCGACGGCGTCGGCCTGGATCGCCCGGCACCGCGGGCAGCGCTCGATGTCTTCAGCCTGTCGTTTGAAACCGCCGGCATTCCCGCCGGTGGGCCATGCCTGCGCGACGACGCCGGCGAACAGCCGCGCCCGGCCGATGGGGCGCTGCTGGCCGCGCGCCGCGCCCTTGCCGAGCGTGCCGGCGCGACGCCTGGAGCGCTGTTTGGCAGCGTCGATGCTGTCTTGGCCGATCGCCTGTCCGGCTGGGCGGATGACGGGTCGGGCCGGCCGGTGGCACTGGAATTGACGGTCGATGGCGTCACCCTGCCGCCCGCGCTTGCCGATCAGAGCCGCGACGATCTGGCGGCGGCTGGCATCGGCGATGGGCGGCGGGGCTTCGCGGTGAGGCTCGACCCGCCGCTGGACCCGCGACAGCGCCATCTGCTGCGGGTGCGCCGGGCGCTGGACGGGGCCGAGCTGCCGGGCTCGCCGGTGCTGTTGGACGCCGTGGCCGAGCTGGCTTCCCTGCTCGACGCCGTGCCGGATGAGGCGTTGCGGCGCCAGGCGGTCGAAGCCGCGGCGCGCGCCGTGGCCGCCCGGTTGGCCGCGCGACCGCTCCCTGGGGCCTGAACGTCAGGCGATCCTGGCCACCACCGGTCCCGGCGCAGCTTGTTCTTGCTCAGCTTGTGCTTGCTCACCGGGCCAGCCATCGCTGGCGGCGAGCAGGCGCGCGATATCGCCGGCCGGGCGCGGCGGACTGAACAGATACCCCTGGATTTCGGTGCAGCCATCGGCAACCAGGGTATTGAGCTGGGCCACCGTCTCCACCCCCTCGGCGGTGGTGGCGATGCCCAGCGACAGGCCGAGCCCGGCGATTGCGCGCACGATCGCCTGGCTTTCACCATTGCCGCCGGGGGTGTCATCCAGGGCGTGGACGAAGCTCTTGTCGATCTTGATCTTGTCGAACGGAAAGCTGCGCAGGTAGCTGAGTGACGAATACCCGGTACCGAAATCGTCCATCGAGATGCGCACGCCGAGCGCCCGCAGCCGGTGCAGGGTTGCCAGCGTATCGGCATTCTCGCGCAGCAGCACCCGCTCGGTGATCTCCAGCTCCAGCCGCCGTGGTGCGATGCCGGCATCGGCGATGGCGGCCTGAACCTGCTCAACCAGGCCGTCGCGGGCGAACTGCACCGAGGAGAGGTTGACTGCCACGCCGATGTCGTCGGGCCAGCGTGCCGCCTCGGCACAGGCGCGGCGCAGCACCCATTCGCCGATCGGCACGATCAGCCCGATCTCCTCGGCGAGCGGGATGAACGCATCCGGCCGCACCATCCCGCGCTCCGGATGATGCCAGCGCAACAGCGCCTCGAACGCGCAGATGCGGCGGTTCTGCACCGAGACCAGCGGCTGGTAGTGCAGCTCGAATTCGCCGCGTTCCAGCGCCTGGCGCAGGTCCATTTCCAGCAGCCGGCGCGCCTGGGCGTTGGTGTCCATCTCCGGGACGAACAAGCGCACGGCGCCGCCGGCGTCCTGGCGGGCGTGCTGGCGTGCGAGGTCGGCGTTGCGCAGCAGCGCGTCGGCGTCGATGGCACCAAGCCCCGGCTCGGCGATGCCGATCGAGGCGCCCACCACCACGGTGGCGTCGGCGACAACATAGGGCTCGCTCAACACCGCGATCAGCCGCTGCGCGAACACCGACGGGCTGGCGGGCAGGGTGATCGCGGTCTGCACGATGGCAAAGCTGTCGGCTCCGATCCGCGCGATGGTGTCGGCGGTTCGCACATGCAGCCGCAGCCGCTCGGCGGCCTGGCGCAACAGTGCGTCGCCGGCTTCGTGGCCCAGCGAGTCGTTCACGGCACGGAACCGGTCGAGATTGAGCGAGAGCACGGCGAACGGCGTGCCGAGCCGTGCCTGCACCGCGGCGCGAGCGACGGCCTCGCGCAGGGCGGCGCGATTGGGCAGGTCGGTCAGCGGGTCGTGGCGGGCGAGATGGACCAACTGCGCCTCGGTGCGTTGGATCCGGGTGATGTCATCGAAGGTGCCCAGCCAGCCGCCGTCGCGCATGCGCACCCAGCGGGCGCGGATCACCAGCGCGCCATCCAGTGCCACGATGCTCTGATGGCTGCCGGCCTGCGGCTCGTCGCTCTGATGGCTGCCGGCCTGCGGCTCGCCGGGCGGCGCCAGGGCGGCGGCGATGCTGTCATGGCACAGTGCGAGGGCGTCGCGGATTGCCATGCCGGTCGCCAGCGTGTCCTCCGGCAGGCCGAGCATGGCGGCAAAGCGCTGGTTGAAGATCTGCAGCCGGCCGTCGGCGCCGGTCGTCACCAAGCCCTGGGTCATGCTGTTCAGGGCGGCGTCCAGCAGGTGGCTGGTTGCCGCCTGGGCGATGCCGCGCCGTTCCAGTTCGCGCACGTCGTCCGCCAGGATCGCCACCGCGCGGGCAATGTCGCCGATCGGGCCGGGGTCGTCGCGGCTGGGGATGGTGACGTCGCGTTCATGGCGGGCGACGCGCAGCACGGCGCCGGTGATGCCGCCGATCTGGCGCAGCACGCCGCGCAGCACCAGCAGCCCCAGCAGCCCGAGTGCGGTCGTTGCCAGGCCGGCGATCGTGGCCCAGCGGGCAACGTCATCAACGGTGCGGAACATATCCTCCGCGCCGTCCAGCGTCGCGCGCCAGCGATCCAGACGCCATTGCTGGACATCCTCGCCAATCCGGTTGGCCGCGATGGCAAACACCCGCAAGCCGCGTTGCAACGCCGTGGGGTCGATGGCGGGTGCGCCGAGACCTGGTCCATCCGTCAGCAGCGCCAATGCATCATCGAACACCACGCCGGCAGTTAGGTCGAGTTCGGCCAGGTGATACAGCAGGCGCCGCAGCATGACCGCATCCTCGGCCGACCCGGTGGCCTCGCTCTCCAGCAGGGCATGCAGGTGCTTGATGCTTTTTCGATGCGCTGCGGCCAGCAACAACACCTCGACCGGCCGCTCCACCGTCGGCGCGCGTTCGACCGCGCGGCGATGGCTGTCCAGCGCCTCCTGGATCCGCCCGGCGCGCGCCGTGCCATCCAGGGTTTCATGCACCAGCCGGTCGGCGGTGTCCGTCAGCGTCCCGGCGATCCGAAAACTGCCGCCGGCCTGGAACACCAAGGCGGCGACCAGCAGGAATGCGACGGCATACAGCTTGGCCGAGACGCCCATGTGCCGTGTCACGCCGTCTCGCCAACGGCGCGGCGCGGTGGCGATGGGAGGTGCCGCGTGCCCAGCTTGGGTGCCAGCGTGAGTCCCAGCGTCGTTCATCGCGCCGGGCTGGCCAGGCAGCCGGCACGGTGGCGTCTCGGTCGATGGGGTGGCCTGGAACCATGCATCACGGGTCTGCTCCGTTCGGGACAGGCAAGCGCCCGCGGACGAACCGCGATGCCTGAACCGGTGCAGACTGCTATGCCGGAGTTGCGGAAGGGTTACCGGGGCCGTGCGTTTGCGGCATTTTCAATCAACTGGGCGAGGAAATGCATATCGCCCCCCGCTGCGCCCAGGCCTACTGCTTCGCCTAAGCCGGCCAGCGCGATGTCGAACGCCGCCGGGGTGGCTGTCGCGGCGTCGAGCAAGAGCGGGGTGCCGGACAACGACGCGCCGCCGCCGGCTCGGCGCACCTCTACCAGCCAGGCCCGGCCGGCCGGCAGGTTGGGTGCGAAGCGCCATGCGAAGCCATGCCGGATGGAGCCCTGCTGGGTGGAGTCGCTGGATGGCAGGTCCCGACGCGGCAAATCGGCCGGGAACTGGGCCACGACCCTGCCGCCCACCACCACCTCCAGCGCGACAACGCGATCCGGCGCGGCGCAGTCCAGCGCCCATCCGGTGACCCCCGCCCGATCGGCGTGCTCCACATATCCGGCCAGCGCGCCCGTTGGCGCGGCGCCGGCCAGGCGCCGCAGGGTTGCGACGGTGGGCGCGGCATCGCTGGCCAGGCGCGGCGCCGCAGTAGAGCTGGCCGGGGCCAGCATCACCCCCGCCGCCAACAGCGATGCGTCGTCGCCCAACGCCAGCAGCACCATCCGCGCGTCGTCGTCCAGGTGCCGGATCTCCCATCCGTCCACCAGGAGATCGGCGGCGATCCAGCCACCATCCAGGCGGACGCATTGGGCGGGACCCAGCAGCAGCGGCGCTGCCGGCATGCCGAAACCTAGCGCACCGGCCGCGATCCGGACCGGCGGCGCAAGGCCCAGCCGGCGGAATGCCGCCGCCGGCAGCGCGACGTGGTGCACTTCCGTCAGCATCAGCGCCCGGCCGGACTCCCCCAGCACGGTGCCGCCGCGCTGCAGCCGCTCGGCCGGCACCGGTCCGTCCGGGGTGGCGACCAGCGTGCCTGCGCCGACGCCCTCGCCGCTCCACAGCAACGGGCGTCTGGATGCGGCGAAATCCGGCGAGAAGGCGATCGGGCGCGGCGACAGGACACAACTCCGGCGGCGGGAGGGGTGGTGGGATACTGCCGACGAAGCCGGGTTGTGGCGAGGGGGTGCTCGGGTGGCGGGCACAAAACTGGCCCGACCGCGGGGGAAAATGCGGTCGGGCCGATCCCACGAAGGGATCAAGTCGGGCCGGTTCCCTGAAGAGGTCTTCGGGACCAGCCATCTGGGGCCAGGAGGCGGCACTGCGAGCCAGCCTCCGAACATCTGTTGTGTGTCACGGCGGGCGCGGCGCGGCATTGATCGAGATCAAAGCAGGCAAGGCGGCGGGCAGGCATGCCATGCGGAGATCGCAGGGATGGCAATGCGGCCGCTCGGGCGGGCGGGAACGCATTGACCGCAAGGGCACCGGCGCCGTAGAGGCTGCCATGCCTAAGCGGTTGGCAGTCTTAACCGGCTGCCATGCTTAAGCAGTTGGCAACCTTGATAGGCTGACAGTCTCGCGCCTTGCGGTGGCTTCATTCCGCAAGCGCCTGGTTCGGGAGCGGTGTAATGCTGGGTTGGCTCAGGACCTATCTGGAGCGACGCCGGCGCCGGGCCTTGCGGGCCGCGAAGATGGCTGCCGAGTCCGCCGAGATGGCCGCGATGCTGCATTCCACCGCGCCAAAGCGCAGCCGCAAGAAGAAATGGTTTGGCCTGGTCGAGGACCGGTCGCGCCGCTCCGCGCCGGCTGCGGCGGACAACCCGTCCGCCAATTCAACCAAATATCTGATTGATTTTGCTGCATAGTTCTAAAATTGCTGGATGATTTACCACACTCCTTACCACACTCGCCCCGAGCCTGGGCCTTCATGTCGGCGGCGCGTGGTGTAGCATCAGCCCGGCAGGGTCAACTCCTCGGCCCGCGCCGTCAGATGCGCCCGCAAACTTTCGTCTAGCGCGGCGTGCAAGGCATGGGGATCAACCCCAAACTCAGCGGCAATCACCGGCGCCGAACGCGCCGGCCAGGCTAGAATTGCGTCGCGATCCTGTTGGGCGAGGGAGCGCACGGCGGCCAGCGTGGCGGCCCGGTCAATCAACCGGCCCTCAAGCTCCGCCAGTTCGATCTTGAGCCGGGCCGCCTTCAAATTCTCGATGACCGCGCGCGCCTCGTTGAACGTCATAGCCGGCGCCACCGCAGCCGGTTGCGTGCCGGCTACCTCGCGCAGCACGGCAGCCGCACGGGCAATCGTGGCGCCACCGGCCGCAGGGGCCAAGTTATCGACGATCCATTGCGCGCCGGCCCGCACGTCAATGAGCCGGCCCTCGGCAGGCAGCCCCCGCACCACGAGTTGCGCCACCCTCGGCCGGCTAATGCCCAAGCGTGCGGCGAAGGCAGCGGGCGGTTCTTTCATGGCGGTATCCTGTCAGTTGTAAGCCATTATTCCCGGTTGGGACTAGCGATGTAACGCGCATTGCATACCCTCGTATGTGCCAGTGTTCAGAAGAACCTAACATTTTTGGGCTTTTGATTATTGTGCGCTGCACAATGGCACCTTCGACCCTTCGCAGCGGTGGCGCTGGCCGCCAGGGCGGAGGTCGCCGCCCTGGCGGTGCCGCATCACGCCAGCCCGAGGAGCATCCGGCTG
>CAMBRC010000099.1 GCA_945869965.1 Asaia bogorensis | reverse complement strand
ACAACGTCAGCAACACACTCGACATCGGGGCAAACCTTCGTGGCGGTTGCCCGACATAGATTCAGACAAAACGCGCCGAGGGAACCAACTTTCTTCCCCGACATCGCGCCGCTCACGCGATTAAGTTGTCAGCGTTGAACAGCCCTGCGCGCGGGGTGCGGATGCCGGGTTAGGGAAGGTCTTCTTTTTCTGAAGAAAAAGAAGCAAAAAGACTTCATCCGATTGGGCCGTTATCCATCGACGCAAATGGATGAAAGTTTTTTGGTTCTTTTTTTCAAAAAAGAACCGCTTCCTACCTCAGTGTCCCGCACATCGTCGCCATCACCGCGATCCACTGCTGCACCGGCACGATCCCCGCCGTCTCGAACGCCACCCCGCGCGGCCCGGTGCGTTCCGCCCCCGGGATCGCCCCGCAAAGATCGGCCATCGCCACGCTCGCCAGATCGGCCTCCAGCCGGCAAGGCCCAGGGATCACATAGGGCACGCAGCCGGCCAGCCCTTGTACCGCCGCCTTCGCCCCGTCGCGGATGCGCGCCTGCGCCATCTCCGGCGACAAGGCCCGCGCCGACCGGTGCCCCAGCGCTGTCTTGACCTGCACCATCACCGCGCCGGGAAACAGCGCCAGGCACTGGGCCGCCAGCTGGTCATCCCCGGTCAGCAGCGCCACCGGCACGCCGAGGCTGCCGGCATAGGCGCCGTACAGCGTGGCTTCCGCGGTATCGATGCCGTTGATCCGCAGGGCTTGGAACGCAAATCCGCTGACTGTGTGCGACAGCACGCCATGGCGCCCGGCGCCGGAGTGGTAGCCGGTGAAGAACACGGCGTCGAAGCTGCCGTCCAGCCCCGCGGTCATGTTCATCGCCTTGGGCCGGCCGATGATGCATTCGGCGCGCGGGTCGAGGTCCTCGGGGATCAGGTTCACCATCGGGCCGTGGCTGTCGTTGACCAGGACGTATGTCGCTCCGCCATCGAAGGCGCCGGCGATCGCGGCATTCACTTCCTGGGTCATCAGCCGGCGGGCACGTTCGTATTCCGGATTGCCTGGCGTGCCCTGCTGGGCGTTCACCACCCCGGCCACGCCTTCGATATCGGCGGAAATGAAGATTCTCATCGGTACGCTCCCGGGCTACATTTCACAGCAAGGCGGACAGATTATAACAAACCGGCCAGGCCGGGCCGGAAATGCCCCGCCCGGCCGATCGTATCCGGGGCGGCTGCCAGCGCATCCAGCACCGCTTCCTGGGTTGCCTCGGCCGCCGCTTCGAACAGCCGGTCGATCCTGCTCTCGGCGATCGCGCGCAGCGGCAGGATATCGGCCTTGGCGTCATGCGGGGTGCGGTTGGCCGTTGTAAAACCAACGAAAACATCGCCACTGCCATGGCCGTAGAACGAGCCGACGCGCGCCAGACCGGCGCCGGCGCGGCGGATCACCCGCTGTAGTTGGCGATGGTCCAGCGGCACGTCGGTGGCCAGCACCACGATGACCGAGCCGCGCTCGGGCGTTGGCGCGGCAGGCGGCGCCACCACGCGCCCGTCCGGCAGTGTCAGGTCTCCCGCCCGGCCGAAATTCGCCAGCACCAGGGTGCCGAGATGAAAGCCCAGCCCGTCCAGGGTGAGCTGGCGCGAGGCGCTGCCGATGCCGCCCTTGAAGCCGAAACAGCTCATCCCCGCCCCGGCCCCGACGGCCCCCACTTCAAATGCATCCGTACAGTCATCCAGCGCCGCCAAGGCATCCCCCTCGGTCACCGCCAGGGCTTGGATATCGTTCAGGAACCCATCATTGCACTCGCCGACCAGCGGGTTGACCGTGCTGGTTTGACGGCCGATCCCAGGGTTCTCGGCGATCGCCCGGCGGATCAATGCCGTCGCGCAGGTCCCGACCGACAGCGTGTTGGTCAACAGGATCGGCGTCTCGATCTGGCCGAGTTCGTCCACTTGCATCAAGCCGACGCTTTTGCCGAAGCCGTTCAACACATGGCTCGCCGCCAGCGGGCGGTCGCGGAACACATCGCCGCCATGCGGGCGGATCGCCGTCACGCCGGTGCGGATGTCGCCATTTACCAGGGTCGTATGGCCGACGGTCACGCCGGGCACATCGCTGATGCGGTTGAGCCTTCCGGGGACGAGCCGGCCGCATGCGAGGCCGAGCGCGCGGGCGCGTGCGGGAACGAGTGTCATGCCGCGATTAGTCGCGCCGCCGGGACCAAGGCGCAAGACCATGCCGTCAGCCGCGTGGCAAATGCCGCGCCAGGAAGGCCGCCATCGTTTCCATCAACCCGAACTGCAACAGGTCGGTATGGCCGGCCTCCGCCGCCTCCCACAGTTCGGCCGGTGCCGTAGCCGACTGATACAAGGCGCGGCCCATCGCCGGCGGCACCACCCGGTCGCGCCCGGCCACGGCGATCAGGATTGGTGCGCGGATCGCGGCGATGGACGCCAGCGAGTCGAAGCGGTCCTTCAACAGCAGGTCGACCGGCGCGAAGGGATACCGCTGCTTGGCGATCGCGGCGATGCTGGTGAAGGGCGTTTCCAGCACCACCGCCCCTACCGCATGGCGCGCCGCCAACCCGGTGGCCAGCCCACTGCCCAGCGACTCCCCCCACACCACGATCCGCGCCGCCGCGATGCCGCGCTGGCGCAATGCTGCCAACCCGGCTTCGGCATCGCGGTGCAGCCCGGCCTCGCTGATCGCTCCGGGATTGCCGCCAAAACCACGGTATTCGATGAACAGCCCGCCCCAACCACGGGATGCCACCTGCCGGACCCGCTCGGCACGATCTCCAATATGTCCGGCATTGCCGTGCAGGTACAGCACGACAGGTCCTTGTCCCGTCTCCCCTTGGCTCGCGGGCGGCAACCACCAGGCCAGCAGGTCCAGCCCATCAGCGCTGACGATCAGCACTTCGAGCAGCCCGGGCTGCTCGACCCGCGCGGCCTCCGGCCTGCTGCGATCGGGCCGGAACAGGATCTGGCGTTGGGCAGTGAACAGGGCGAGCAGGCCCAGGAGATACAGCGCCGCGATGGTGGCGACGGCCAAGGCCGTCCAACCGGGCAGATTTGGGGCTGACATGATGTCGGACCTTACATTCGGGTGACGGCGTCTCACCGGGTGAGTCGGATAACTTTACACCGTGATGCCGGCCAAACGGGCGGTTAAAGCTTTGATAATTATGACATTCATGTCCTTCGAAAGTAACCTTTGATAGCCACGTCGCAGGTGGTCTGTCGGATAAATTTACACTCTGGGCCACTAGCCGGCATAGTTGGCCATCAATTTTGCCTTAAGATATTGAAAATAATGATAGAAATTATCCTGGCACGCCTCTTGCTTCTGTGTATCCGAGCGTTTCTTTTGGCGTGCATGTCGGGTTAGGGTTCGTTTTGAACCTCGCATCCCCGGTTGCATAGAAGGTGGAGAGTAGTTGGTGAGCACCATTTTCAAGGGCATGGCTGGCGCAGCGGTTCTGCTGGCGGCAAGTTCGATGAGCGTATCGGCGCAGGATTACACCTGGACGCTGCAGAATTTCAATTTCGGTGACTACCGGGATGGATCGCTGTTCCTTTATGAGGACACGGAAACGACCTCAACCGCATCGGGCACGCTGGTGCTGACGAAGGTCGTGGGCGGGTATGAGTTGAAGTCTTTCAACTTCACCACAACCTCCGACGGCCTCAGCGGCACCGGATTTGCCGCCACCTATGACTCGTCGACCATCGGCCTCTACGGAACCGATCTTCCGCCGGAATTTGACACATTCATCGAGATGGCCGGCGAGGCGACGGACAACAGCGGAACCGAGTTCCGCTTCCGCCTGTCGTGGGGTAATGGGGCGCTTTTGGATGAGATGGACGCCAATTTCGGCCAGGGTAACCTCAACGCGATCGTGGACTTGGATGGCCTGAACAGCTACGAGTATGATCTGGACAACAATTGGGTTCGCTACAACGACGACTCGCAGAGCTTCAACATCAGCAATATTGAAGAACGCACTTTCCCCGGCCAGTTGCAACTCACAGGGGTCACCAGCACGCCAGAGCCGGCCAGCCTCGCTCTTCTCGGCACCGGCCTCCTAGGGATTTTCGCCGCTCGCCGCCGCAAGGCCGCCTGAGCGAAACCGAAAGCCAAATCGCAGCGGCGGCATCTTCGGGTGCCGCCGTTTTCGATTCAAGAGCCAGCGTCGCCGCCATGCGCTCATCAGGAAGACTCTGACAACGCACCGATCGCCGCCAGATGCGGTGCTGCGGCATCTGCCGTTGCTGCCTCGATCCCGCGATAGGCCGCCACCAGCGCCGCCCCCGCCTCGGTCAACCGCGCCCCGCCCCCGCCACTGCCGCCGGTGATTGCCGCCACCACCGGGGTGCCGAGATGCCGATTCAGATCCTCCACCAGCTCCCACGCCCGCCGGTACGACATGCGCAATGCCCGCCCGGCGCCCGAGATCGAGCCATGGCGCGCGATCTCCTCCAGCAGCGCGATCTTTCCTGGCCCAACCCGCGCTCCGCTGGTCAGGTCCAGCCGGATGCTGACCCGGGTCGCTGGTCGCGTTGTGCCGGGAGAGCGTGAGGGAACGACTGCCATGCCGCAGCGAACCATGCGCCGCCTCGGCGATCAACCACCGCGGTCGTCAATCGACACAGCGCGATTGCCAAGCCCCGCCGATCCCTGGCACCCTCTGGTCTCATTTGAGTGCCGGAGAGCCCCTCATGTCCGCGCCTGTCATCCGCGCCTCGGTCTGCCCGCATGACTGTCCCTCCACCTGCGCGCTCGAGGTCGACGTCTATAACGGCTCCCGCATCGGCACCGTCCGCGGCGCCGAAGCCAACAGCTACACCGCCGGCGTCATCTGCACCAAGGTGTCCAAATACGCCGAGCGCATCCACCATCCGGACCGCCTCACCCACCCCCTCCTGCGCACGGGACCCAAGAGCAGCGGCCAGTTCCGCCGCATCACCTGGGACGAAGCCCTGGACCGCGCCGCCGACGCCTTCCTCGCCACCACCCGGGCCCACGGCTCCGAAAGCGTCTGGCCGTACTATTATGCTGGCACCATGGGCCTGGTGCACCGCGACGGCATCAACCGCCTGCGCCACGAGCTGAAATACTCCGGCCAGATCAACACCATCTGCACCCGCGCCTGCGAAAGCGGCTGGCAAGCCGGCGTCGGCAAGATCGCCGGCCCCGACCCGCGCGAAATGGCCGTCTCCGACCTGATCATCAGCTGGGGCGGCAACCCGGTGAACACCCAGGTCAACGTCATGACCCACGTCACCCGCGCCCGCCGGGAACGCGGCGCCAAGTTCGTCGTCATCGACCCCTACCTCACCGGCACCGCCAAGGTCGCCGACATGCACCTCGCCGTCCGCCCGGGCACCGACGCCGCACTCGCCTGCGCGGTGATGCACATCGCCTTCCGCGACGGCCATGCCGACCGTACCTATATGGATGAATTCGCCGACGACCCCGCCGGCCTGGAAGCCCATCTCGCCACCCGCACCCCCGCATGGGCGGCGGCCATCACCGGCCTGTCCGTCACCGAGATCGAGGCCTTCGGCAAGCTGTACTGCGAAACCCCGCGCGCCTATATCCGCACCGGCTACGGCTTCACCCGCAGCCGCAACGGCTCCGCCGCCCTGCACGCCGTCACCTGCCTGCCCACCGTCACCGGCAAATGGCGCAACGAGGGCGCCGGCGCCTTCTGGAACAACCGCGCCATCTATCACTGGGACAAGACCCTGATCGAGGGCCTGGATCTCGTCGACCCCGCCATCCGCAACCTGGACCAGAGCCGCATCGGCGCCGTCCTGACCGGCGACCGCCGCGACCTCGGCACCGGCCCCCAGGTCAACGCCCTGCTGATCCAGAACACCAACCCGGTCACCGTCGCCCCGGACTCCAACAAGGTCCGCCGCGGCTTCCTCCGCGAAAACCTGTTCACCGTGGTCCACGAACAGTTCATGACCGAGACCGCCAAGCTCGCCGATCTCATCCTGCCCGCCACCATGTTCATGGAGCACCACGACCTCTACCAGGCCGGCGGCCACAGCCACATCCAGATCGGCCCCAAGCTGATCGAGCCCCCCGGCGAATGCCGCAGCAACCACGAAGTGCTCCAGGGCCTCGCCCCCCGCCTCGGCGCGATCCACCGCGCCTACACCATGACCGACCGCGCCATCATCGACGAAACCCTCATCGTCTCCGGCTGGCCCAACCTTGAAACCGTCGAGACCAACCGCTGGCACGACGCCCAGCCCGATTTCGCCACCGCCCATTTCCTCCACGGCTTCGGCCACGCTGACAAGAAATTCCACTTCCGCGCCAACTGGGCCGCCATCGGCGCCCGCCACGAGGGCATGTCCGCCCTGCCGGACCATATCGAGGTGATCGACAGCGCCACCGCCGACCGTCCGTTCCGCCTCATCGCCGCCCCCGCCCGCAGCTTCCTGAACTCCACCTTCACCGAAACCCCCAGCTCGCGCCGCCGCGAGGGCCGGCCGACCCTGCTGGTCCACCCCGCCGACGCCGCCCGCCTGGGCCTCATCGACGGCAGCCGCGTGCGTATCGGCAACGACCGCGGCGAGGTCATCCTCCACGCCAAGCTGGCCGAGGGCGCCCAGCCCGGCGTGGTCGTCGCCGAAAGCATCTGGCCCCACGCCGACCACGAAGGCGGAAGCGGCATCAACGCGCTCACCTCCGACGAACCCGCCCTGCCGGACGGCGGCGCCGTCTTCCACGACACCGCCATCTGGGTCCGGGCGGAAGCCGCCAGCCGGGCGATCGCCGCCGAATGACCCGCGCCATCCTGGTCACCGGCGCCGCCACCGGCGTTGGTGCCGCCACTGTCCGCCGCCTCGCCGCCCCCGGCGTGGCCATCCTCGCCCACACCCGCAAGAACGCCGAAGCCCTCGCCCTCGTCGCCGCCGAAGCCCGCGCCAAAGGCGCCGATGTCAGCGAAATGCTCGGCGACCTCGCCGCCCCCGCCACCGCCGCCGCCCTGGTCGCCCAAGCCATCGCACGCTTCGGCCGCCTGGACGTCGTCATCGCCAATGCCGGTTTCGCCGACCGCACCCCGGCCGAAACCCTCACCGACGAAGCCTTCGACCGCTCCATCCAATCCATGCAAACCGGCTTCCACCGCCTCGCCCGCGCCGCCGTCACCCATCTGCGCCAAGGCACCGACCCCCGCATCATCGCCGTCAGCAGCTTCGTCGCCCACGCCTACCGGCCGGGCTTCCCGCTCTTCCCCGCCTCCGCCGCCGCCAAGGCCGGCCTCGAAGCCCTGGTCAAAGCGCTGGCCATCGAGTTCGCCCCCGCCATGACGGTCAACGCCGTCGCCCCCGGCTTCGTCCGCAAAGACGCCGGCGCCCATGCCGCGATGAGCCAGGTGGGGATGCAGGAACGCGCCGAATGGATCCCGATGGGCCGCATCGCCGAACCGGCGGATATCGCCGCCGCCATCGCCTTCCTCGCCTCGCCCGACGCCGGCTACATCACCGGGCAGGTTCTTCACGTCGATGGCGGGCTGGTGATCTGAGAAGGCACGAAGGCCAGGGTTTCACCCTGGACCCACCAAGGGCCGGCGGCCCTTGGATCCCATGACTTAAGGAATAAAGCCCAAGGACTTGGCAGAGCCCGGACTTGCCTGATTTCTTCGGTCATTCAATGCCACGGATTGCCCACGATTTCATCGAGCTGTCGCGGCACCGTCAAGGAACTGACGCGGTTGCAGTGGTTCATCCTGGCGCACCTATTGGAGGTGCCCATCCGTGTTCCACCGCATATTCCACGCCGGCGCGGCGCTCGCCCTCGCCGCAGGCTTTGCTTCCCCGGCGCTGGCTGACCAAGCCTTCCCGGCCACCCTGGCCGGTCACGCCATGATCCCAGCCGCCACCTACATCCCGACGCCGGCCGATGCCCCCGCCGATCTCAAGACCCCCGGGAAATTCACCAGCGGACGCCGCGCCGAGGTGCTTGGCAGCGTCATGGGCATGTCCTTCGAACGCCCCACCGGCATCGGCCTGCCGATGCCCGGCCAGCCGATCCAGGGCCATTCCGGCATCAAGACCATGCCCGACGGCAGCTTCTGGGTGCTCACCGATAACGGCTTCGGCTCCAGGGCCAACTCGCCGGACGTGATGCTGTACCTGAACCACTACCGCATCGACTGGACCGCCGGCACGCTCGCCCGCCTGGCCACCATCTTCCTGCACGACCCCGACAAGAAGGTGCCCTTCCGGATCACCCATGAGGGCACCGAGAAGCGCTACCTGACCGGCTCGGATTTCGACACCGAGGGCTTTCAGATCATCGGCACCACCCTGTGGATCGGCGACGAGTTCGGCCCCTATGTCATCAAGGCCGACATGACGGGGCGGATCCTCGGCGTGTTCGAGACCATGACCGACGGCAAGCCGGTGCGCTCGCCCGAGCATTTCGCGGTGGCTTCGCCGGGCATCCCCGGCCAGGCCGGCAGCTTCAACCTGCGCCGCTCCAAGGGTTACGAGGGCCTGGCCGCCAGCAAGGACGGAAAATTCCTCTACGGCATGCTCGAAGGCCCGCTCTGGGACGCCGAGAAGAAGGACTGGGAGAAGCTCGACGGCCGCGAATTCCTGCGCATCCTCGAATTCGACGTCGCCACCGAGAAATGGACCGGCCGCCATTGGAAATACGTCATGGAAGCCAATGGCCTGGCGATCGGTGACTTCAACATGATCGACGGCACCACCGCCCTGGTCATCGAGCGCGACAATGGCGAAGGCACCGCGGATCGCGCCTGCCCGACCGGCACCCGCGGCACCGACTGCTTCCCGGACATCGCCAAGTTCAAGCGCGTCTACAAGATCGAAATGACCGAAGCCAATATCGGTGGTCCGGTACGCAAGATCAGCCATATCGACCTGATGAAGATCGCTGATCCCAACAAGAAGGCTCGCAAGCCGCTCAATGACGGCGTGCTGACCTTCCCGTTCTTCACCATCGAAAACGTCGATGTCGTCGATGCCACCCACATCATCGTCGGCAACGACAACAACCTGCCGTTCTCGTCCTCGCGCGATCCGAACAAGGCCGACGACAACGAGTTCATCCTGCTGGAAGTGGGTGACTTCCTGAAGGCGCGCTGATCGGAGCAAGGAAGCAGTTCTTTTTTGAAAAAAAGAACCAAAAAACTTTTATCCGTTTTGCTTGCCCCGGGAAGCACGAAACCAATGGATAAAAGTTTTTGCTTCTTTTTTCAAAAAGAAGTGCTTCCTTCCCGCGCCTGTCACACCGGCAGGGCGGCAACCCAGCCCAGAACGGCATCCGCCACCGCGCGCGGCTGTTCCGGAAACAGCGCGTGGCTGGCATCCTCGATCACCCGGGCCTGCACCCTCGCCCCGAACTCGCCGCGCAGCTCATCCCATTTGTCGCGCGGCTTGAACGGGTCGAGCGCCGGGATCAGCTCCAGCATTGGCGCCGCGCCGGCGTGCCACCAGTCCGACTGCTTGACCCCGTGCTTCTCGCGGCAGTCGATTTGCATGCGTTGGGTGGCCGGGTGCCAGCCATGCAACCACGGCCGGGGGTCATGCCCCGGGGCGAAGAACCCCAGGCGCAGCGCCGCCAGCCGCTCGGCTTCCGGCGCCGCGAGGTTGCCCGCCCGCCGCGGCGTGGCGGCGATTTCCGGCGCATACTCCCGCGCCGCCGCGGCTGCCAGCACCACCCCGCGCACCAGCGTTGGAAAATCCACCGCCGTCATGCGCGCGACGAAATGGCCGAAAGCATGGCCGAGGATCACCGCGCGCCCGGCGCCCTCGGCGCGGATCACCGCGGCGACATCGCCGGCGAGATCATGCAGACTGGCGCCTTCGAGACGACCGTTCGAACCGCCGATGCCGCGCGGTTGCGGCCGCAGCACGGTCAATCCGCCGGTGGCGAGCAAGCCGGCCACGTCATCGAAATCCTCATAGCCATCGCGGCCCAGCGACGGCAGCATCACCAAGGCCGGCCCGGCGCCTTCGACAATCGTCTCGATGGCGGCATCTCCGGTCGGAACCAACACTATGCGGCGCGTCGTATCTGGCATGCCTGCCTCCCTGCTCGGTGCAGGCTATGCGATGCCGCGGAACTCCGCGAGGATGCCGGGTGACAAAATCCGCATCGCCCTATCCGCTCGCCCTGCTGGCCATTGCTGGCACCGGCGTATTCATGGCCGCCGCCACTGGCATGACGCGGGCGCCGTTCCTGTTGCAGATGGCGCGGGATTTCCGGGTCGATCTGGTTCTGGTCTCGCACCTGTTGTCGGTCACCGCCACCACCTGGGGAATCACGGCGTTCTTCACCGGCCCGCTCGGCACGATGTTCGGCCGCCGGCAGGTGCTGATGGGCGGCCAGATCGTGATCGGCCTGTCGATGATCGGCATCGCCCTGTCGGCGGAGTACTGGCAGGCGGTGGTCAGCGTGGCGGTCGGCGGGGCGGCCTGTGGTGCTTATATGGGCACCGTGTTTGGCGAGGTTGCCGATCGTGTCGCGGACCAGATGCGCGGCCGTGCCATGGGCTGGGTGATCGGCGGCCAGTCGCTCGCCCTGTTGCTCGGCGTGCCGGCGGCCAGCTGGATCGGTAGCTTTGTCGGTTGGCGCGGGGTGAGCGTCGCCATCGCGATTTGTGCCTTTGGCGTGGCGGCGGCGACCTGGCCGGTGTTTCCGGCCGCTCCGGCCCGCCCGTCCGGGACCGGCTCCGGCGTTGCCGCGGCATTGCGTCCACGCATCCTGGCGCTGTTGGGGGCGAGCATTGCCGAGCGGACCTGCTTTGGTTTGGTGGCGACGTTTTTTGCCACCTATCTCCAATTGGCGCACGGCTTCGGCCTGGCTGATCTCGCGCTGCCCTTGGCGCTGGTGGCGGGCGGCAATTTTCTCGGCAACATGCTGGGTGGACGGCTGTCGGATGCGGTTCGGGATCGGGCGGTGCTCTATGCGGTGACGGCACTCGGCACTGGGGCGGTGGCGATCGCATTGTTCGTGATGGCGCCGGCAACCTGGTCGGCGATCGCGCTTGCGGTGCTGTATGGCCTGGTCAACGGCATGAGCCGGCCGGCACTGATCAGTCTCTTGAGCAGTGTGCCGGCCGAGATGCGCGGCACGGTTCTCGGTATCAACATCACCTGCGCCAGCATCGGCTGGGTCACCTCGGCGATCGCGGGCGGCATGTTGGCGGCGGCGGGAAACTGGGCGATGCTGGGTTGGGTCGTCGCAGGCCTCGGCGCGGTTGGTGCAGGGCTCGGGATGCTCGGGCGGCGTTAGCGGATCGTCGCGCTGTCGAATCGGTAGCACTCCATGCGATCTATCCTCGATTCACATTGTTCCGGAGTGCCCATATGCTGCGCCGCTTGGTCGATCATCCGCTGACGGAACGCTTGGTTATCGCCCTCATCGTGGTGAATGCGATCACGCTGGGGCTTGAGACCAGCGCGAGCGTGACGGCGGAGTGGGGCGGGTTGCTGCTGGTGCTGGACCGGCTTTTGCTGACCGTGTTCGTCGCGGAACTGGCGGCGCGGATGGTGGTGCGGGGCCCGCGGTTCTTTGCCGATCCGTGGAACGTGTTTGATTTTATCGTGGTTGGCATTGCATTGCTGCCGGCGACCGGGTCGCTGTCGGTGTTGCGCTCGCTGCGCATCCTGCGGGTGTTGCGGTTGATCACCGCGGTGCCTTCGCTGCGGGCGGTGGTCTCTGCCCTGATTGGCGCATTGCCGGGGATGGGGTCGATCCTGATGCTACTGATGTTGATCTTCTATGTCGGCGCAGTGATGGCGACCAAGCTGTTCGGCGAGACGCATGAGGAAACCTTTGGCAGCATCGGCGCCTCGATGCTGTCGCTGTTTCAGGTGATGACGCTGGATGCCTGGTCGGACGGGCTGATGCGGCCGATGCTGGAGAAGCATCCGCATGCCTGGTTGTTCTTTGTTCCGTTCGTGCTGGTCTCGGCGTTTGTCGTTTTGAACCTGTTCATTGGCGTGGTGGTCAGCGCGCTGGAGACCGAGCGCGACGCCGATCGGATGCGGCGGCAGGAGGATGCCGAGACGATGAGCGCGACGATCGGCAATGCGTCGGCCGATCTGGCGCGGGTGGCGGCGTCGCTGGAGAGCTTGCGGGCGCGGGTGGCGGCGGTGGAGGCTATGCCGAAAGGCCGCCCGCCTGCTTGATGAAGCTGGCGATTTCTTCCACACCCTGGCCGGCGCGGATGTTGGCGAAGAGGTAGGGCCGGTCGCCGCGCATGCGTTTGCTGTCGCGGTCCATCACTTCCAGGCTGGCGCCGACATGCGGGGCGAGGTCGATCTTGTTGATCACCAGGAGGTCCGAGCGGGTGATGCCGGGGCCGCCCTTGCGCGGGATCTTGTCGCCGGCGGATACGTCGATGACGTAGATGGTGAGGTCGGCGAGTTCGGGGCTGAAGGTGGCCGCGAGGTTGTCACCGCCGGACTCGATCAGGATCACATCGAGGTTGGGAAAGCGGCGGCGCATCTCGGCGACGCCGGCGAGGTTGATGCTGGCATCTTCGCGGATGGCGGTGTGCGGGCAGCCGCCGGTTTCGATGCCGAGGATGCGGTCCGGCGAGAGGGAGCCGGCGCGGGTGAGGAATTCGGCGTCCTCCTTGGTGTAGATGTCGTTGGTGATGGCGGCGATGTCGTAAGTGGGTGACAGGCGTTTGCACAGCGCGTCCATCAGGGCGGTCTTGCCGGTGCCGACGGGGCCGCCGACGCCGACGCGGAGGGGGCCGTTGTTGGATTTGGTCATGAGCGGAACAGCCTTGTGTATTGGGTCTCGTGGCGCATGGCGGCGAGGTCGGCGCGCCAGGTGGCGGAGCCTAGGTCGTCCAGCGTGGCGGTTTTTGTTTCGTGGGTGACGGACAGGATGGTGGGTTCGAGGGCGGCGAGGACGGACAGGCCGGTGGATTGGCCCAGCGGGATGATGCGGACGGCGGCCGAGATCAGGTTGGCGGCGAAAGCGTGCAGCAGGGCGGCGGCGGCGGTGTCTTCGGGGATGCTGTTGGCACCGGTCATGGCGCCGACGGCGATGGGGTAGGGGATGTCGCCGATCTGGTCGGCGAGGGTTTGCAGGGTGGTGGGGTGCCAGGGGCGGGCGGCGGCGAGGAAGGCGTTTCCCTGGTGGATGGATTCGGCGCGGCGTTCGGCGGCGGGGGCGGTGGCCAGGGCGAGTTCGGTGAGGTGGGCCAGGGCTTCGAGGTTGGTGGCGGCGCGGTGGGCGTGGCGGAGGAGGATTGCGTCGGTGCGGGCGCTGCCGTGGCGGAGGAGGGTTTCGAGCCAGGCTTGGAGGGTTTGGCCGTCGGTGATGTCGTTGGATTCCACGGCCCATTCGATGCCGTGGGAGTAGGCGAAGCTGCCGGTGGGGAAGGCTGGCGAGAGCCAGGTTAGGAGGCGCAGGGTTTCAGACATGGGGGTGGCTGTGGGTTTCGTCTTCGTCGTCGTGGCTGTGGTTATGGCCGCCAGCGTAGGCGCCGGCTTCGGGGTCGAAGGGGGCTTCGATCTGGTCGACGTGGCCGCCGAGTTGTTCGACCATTTGTTCGATGACGTGGTCGCGGCGGATGCGGATTTTGTCACGCAGGAGTTGGACCGGGAGATGGCGGTTGCCGAGGTGCCAGGCGATGCGGATGAGTTCGGCGTCCGAGTGGGCGTGGATTTCGGCGAGGGGTTCGGGGCGGGCGCGGACGCGGATGATGGCGCCGGAATCGAGTTTCAGGCCGTCGCCGTCGCGCAGGCGGGCGGCTTGGGGGAGGTCTAGGAGGATTTCCTGGGCGGATTCGGTTTTGAGGAGGATGCGGCGGCGGTGGCGGCGGTCGTAGTCGATGAGGACTTCGTCGCGGGCCTCGGTTGGGTCCCAGGTTTTGGCGGGGAGGATGGTGTTGCAGCGCTGGATCATTTGGGGAGTGTAGGGGGCGTTTGGGGGGAGGATAAGGGTTTTGGCTTATTGTTATGATATCGTAACAATTAAGGCATGCGTTGGTGGTGGGGTCAGGGGGACGAAATTTTCTTTTTCGGCAGGGTGAAGGGGCGGGCGTCGTTTCGGGGTGGGGCGGGGATTGGCGGCGGGGTGGGGGTCGGGCGCGGGGGGCGGACGGGTTTGGGGCGGGGGGGGAGGCGGAGTTCGGGCGGCGGGGTGAGGCCGAGCATGTGGCAGAGGGGACGGATGATGCGGCCGGCATGGGGGACGGCGTGGAAGAATTCGGCGGAGTCCGGGCGGGCGAGGAAGATGTCGAGCCGGTAGGCGTAGCCGGCGGCGGGGTATCCGACGGCGGCGACGAGCCAGGTCTGGCGGCGCGGAAGGCGGGGTTTGGCGGAAGCAGGGCGGGGCGCGCGGGGGCGCGCGGGTGCTGCCGGGGGCAGGGTGCCGGCCTGCCAGAGGGTGACGAGGCGTTCGAGGCGGACGATGGCGCGGCCGATATAGGACCAGGCGAGGGTGAGGATGGCGGTGGTGGGCTGTGGCCGGGCCGGACGCAATTCGGGCGGGAGCGGTCTGGGCGCTAAAGCGGCGACGGCGTGCGGCCGCACCATGTGGGCGGCGATGGCGGCACGCAGGTCCGTCAATATGGCGCGAAAGAGGGTTCCCAATATGTTCATGGGGTCAAAATACCTAGACCGATGGACCGCGCCAAGCGTTTCTTGCAGATAATTTTGCGAGCATGATGGGGCGGATTGGGGAGGGGCGGGGATGCTGGATGAGGGGGCGCTGCGGGCGGCGCTGGGGCGGTTTGTGCCGGCGGGACGGTGGCGGGAGTTTGTGGTGCGGGATGGGGCGGGGCGGCTGCGGATCGGGGTTTTGGCGACCGATGCCGGGGTTTATGCCGAGGTTTCGAACTTCCTGGCGCCTGTGGTGGGGGGGCAGGGGGATTATTGCGTGGCGGACGGGGCGGTGGCGGGGCTGTTCCGGTTCGGCTGTGATGTGGACCTGTTCTACAGCGATATCGAGCAGATCATGTCGATGAGCCGGGCGGCGGCGGAACGGGCGCTGGTTCAGGCCGCCGCTGAGGCGGCGCGGGCGGCGGCGGGCGGGGCTATTTGAGCTGGCTGTCTTTGCTGCCGCGGCGGTTGTAGGGCGAGTGGGCGGCGGTGGTGTCGCGGGCGGATTGGCAGGGGACGCAGGTGCGGATGCCGGGGAGGGCCTGGCGCCGGCGTTCGGGGATTTCCTCGCCGCATTCGGTGCAGGTGGTGGGGGCGGGGGTGCCGGTGGGTTGGGCGTGTAGGTTGGCGCGGGCGCGGGTGACGGCGTCCTTGATGGTGTCGTCGATCTGGTCCTGGACGGCGCCGTCCTTTGCCCAGCCGGTGGCCATGGGGGTGCTCCTGCTATTGCGGGGCGATGAGAGACAGACGGGGAAAATAGGTACGATAGCGAGCGGTGTCACGGGTGAGGAGGCGGTAGTTGGCGGTGGCGGCGTGGGCGCCGATGAAGAAATCGGGCAGGGGGGCGGTCTTGGTGCCGCCGCGGCGACGGTAGGCGAGGTAGGCCTTGCCGGCGAGGAAGGCGGCGTTCTCGGAGATGGGTTCGCGGTGGAGGAGGTTGCGGGGGAGGGCGGCTTCGAGTTCTTCGATGCGGGGGAAGTGGACGGAGATTTCGGCGTAGACGATGGCGTTGATGACAAGGCGGGTGCTGTTGGCGGCGGCGGCCAAGGCGGCGGCGGACCATTCGGCCCATTCGGATGGTTCGGTCAGGACGTCCAGCAGCACGTTGCTGTCGACGAAGATGGCCATCTATTCGCCCCGGGTGAGGGCCATGATCTCGTCGGTGGTCATGGTGCCGTGGCCCTTGCCGTGGCGGCGCAGGTGGGCGACCAGCATGGCACCGCGGCTGGGCTTGGTGGCAGCCTTGGCCGGGACGATGCGGACGGCGGTGCCGTCGTATTCGAAGGTCACCTCGGTGTTGGGCATGAGGCCGGCGCGGGCGCGGATGTCGGCGGGGATGGTGACCTGGCCTCTGGAGGTGATGCGCATGGGGTGCTCCGGGGTTCTTACATCTTAAAGTAAGAAGTCGAGCGGTTGGTGACAAGGTTCGTTTGGCAGCGGTTTGTGTGAGCTGGTCGTCTATGAAGCTCCGACGATAGCTGGGCCGATGGGTGGCAGCGGCGTCTTACTGGGCGTCGACGCGCTGAGCGAAGTCTTTGCACCGCGACTTCAAGCAAATCAGCGATGGCGCAAGCGAAGCTTTACTAAGTTCAAAGCTTCGGAGCCGTACTTTCTGGCAAGATCATTTACAAACTCAGGCTCGATGTCGCCGGCGAAAGCCAGCAATCCGGCGAGATGGTCCTCTGTGGACGGGTCCGATGAACCGCTAATTACATGGTGAATCATGGACCTAATGAGTCGTTTTCTTTCTCGTCCAAGCGACACTGACCCGTCATTTGCGAGTACTAGGCCAGTCACTCGCCGAGACCCAGCTTTGGATGCAAGCCGAGTTTTTTTTGGATTTAAGCTGAGTTTCGGATACGCCATAACTGACAAAAGCCTCTCAATCTCACCAACCACGGCTGTATCGTTCAGAAATTCTTTGCTTGATATCGTTATATCATCTGCATATCTGGTATAAATCAGGCAATTTTCTCTGCAGAAGCGGCTAAAATTATCGTCAAATTCGTACATAATGGCATTCGAAATCAACGGTGAAGTAGGAGCACCAATCGACAGGCAAGATGGGCGCGGCCCTCCGGCTCCCCAAAACAACACCAGTGCTGAGAAAATTCGGTCGGTATCGGACCAATCTGGTCTTAAGGCTTCCACGTATAGATTCCAGTCTTTTACCACAATAGAAGGGAAAAAATTCGTAAAATCGAGTTTCAGGATCACTCTTGACTCGGCGTGGGCGCGCGCGTTGTCCTTTATCGACAACCCAGTACGGTAAGCCGTGGCTGCCTCATGTACGGGTAAGGATTTAAGTATATGCTCCAGAAAGACGTATTGAAGGGCTTTTAATTCCCGTGACGGATGGCAAATAACCCGACGGCCGCCAGATTTTTTGGGTATGGTATAAATCTTGTAGCGCTTTGGTCCGGTCAGAGCGATTTTAAGCACCTCGCTTGTCGTCAGTCCTGTGGCTAGAGCGCAGGTCTTTATTAATCCAGTTCGATTCTCAGGAGGCATTTTGATGTTCCTGGAATATCCGCATGCGTGCAGGCTCATCATCCAAAATTAACTGCGAGATTTCCCGTATCCAACGGAGCGTATCACGATCACGATCTGCTACTCCACTCTTGAAAGCCACCCTAAGCGGCAAGGCATCAACCCGCGGGACGTAATACCGATTCTTTCCGTGATCAACGTGTTGAATCAGGCCGCAGATTTCAAGAACACTTAGTGTCCGTCCGGAAGGATTATGAGTCATTTGAATCTTCTGTTTGTTGCCCGGAAGATTGGCTTGCCCGGCGCGAACCACCTGTGACTCACTCCCTTGCATCGATCAGCGAGGCCGAG
>CAMBRC010000098.1 GCA_945869965.1 Asaia bogorensis | reverse complement strand
TCATGGCAAGGGCACGCAGTTTCGCCCTCAACATCTTGCGGAAAAATCACGTAACGAATGTCGCGAAGGCACTCTGGAACGGCGCGCTCAGCCTCGATCACATCTTGGCATACAAGGAAATCTAATCAGCGTTGAACAACCCTGGGGTTTTGGGGGCTTGGGTTTGCGAGGGAGCGAGAGCCCCCCTCCGGCTCCCCCCGCCCGAGAGCGGGGGGAGAGAAGCAATTCTTTGGGGAGGTCTACGGCGAGGAGGCGGCAGAGGGGGCGGAGGGTTCGGCCGAAGGATTTGAGAAATTCGGGCGGGGCGGTGGCCAGCAGGGCCTGGGTTTCGGGCTCGCGCAGGAGGTAGTCGATCTGGGCGCCGAAGCCGGCGGCGCGGTAGCCGATCCGGGCGACGAGCCAGGCGTAGCTTTGCGGGATGTAGAGGGCCGGGGGTGGGCCGCCCTTTTTGCCGGGCTGGGGAGTGTGCGGGCGCGGCAGGCGGCCGGCGGCGAAGTTGGCGAGCAGGCGGGTGAGGCGCTGGCGGGCGCGGGAGATGCGGGCCCAGACCGGGATTGTGTAGGCGCCGAGGACCAGGATCTGCTGCATGATGAGGGGGAGCAGGTTGCCGACGATGATGGCGTGCAGCCGTTCGGAGACGTGCAGCGCGGGGTGTGGCATTTCGTCCTCCGTGGCTGGGGTTTGTTTATGGTTTGTTCTTAGCGGGGTTTGGCGAGGGGCGCAAGGATTTTTTAGCTTTATTAAGTTATTTTTCTTGGATCAGGGTGGGTGGCACGAAGAGCCCCCCTCGTCGATCCGCTTCGCGGCTCAACCCCCCCGCCCAAGCGCGAGGGGAGAGAAGATTCTTAGCGAATGAAAGTTTTTGCTTCTTTTTTCAAAAAGAAGCGCTTGCTTCCTGCCGGTCTAGGACTTGCGGGTGACGACGTAGGTTGCGAGGTCGCGCAGGAGGTGGGCTTCGGGGCCGAAGCTGTCGATGCTGGCGGCGGCTTGGGCGGCCAGGGCGTTAGCCTGGTTACGGGCGCGGTCGATGCCCCAGACGGCGACGAGGGTGGCTTTGCCTTGGGCGATGTCCTTGCCGGCGGTTTTGCCCATTTGCTCGGCGGTGGCGGTGACGTCCAGGACGTCGTCGGCCATTTGGAAGGCGGCGCCGAGGTCGCGGCCGTAGGCGGCGAGTTGGTGGCGCTGGTGCGAGGGGGCGCGGCCGAGGATGGCGCCGGCTTCGGCGCTGAACTGGATCAGGCGGCCGGTCTTCAGCGCCTGCATGCGGGCGATGGCTTCGGCGGTCCAGGTCTGGTTGTTGCCTTGCATGTCGATCATCTGGCCGCCGCACATGCCGCGGGCGCCGATGGCGTGGGCGAGGGACTGGACCAGCTCGATGCGGGCTTCGGCGTTGGAATGGGTGTCGGGTTCGGCCAGGACCTCGAAGGCTCGGGCCTGCAGCGCGTCGCCGGCGAGGATGGCGGTGGCTTCGTCGAAGGCGCGGTGGTTGGAGGGTTTGCCGCGGCGCAGGTCGTCGTCGTCCATGGCGGGGAGGTCGTCATGGATCAGGGAGTAGGCGTGGATCATTTCGACGGACGCGGCGACGCGGGCGGCGCAGCGGCGGTCGACGCGGAACAGGGCGGCGGTTTCCATGACCAGGAAGGCGCGCAGGCGCTTGCCGCCGCCCAGGGTGGAGTAGCGCATGGCTTCGCACAGGCGGGCCTCGCCGCCGTCGATGGCGGGGACGAGGTCTTCGAGGGCGGACTCGACGTCGGCGGCTGCCTGTTTCAGGGCGGCGTCGAGCGCGGTCATTCGGGGCGGCCGAGAGAGAGGCTGCCGTCGGCGGCGACGACGATGGCTTGGACGCGAGCCTCGGCCTCGGCGAGCTTGGCCTCGCAGTGGCGGCGCAGGAGGGCGCCGCGTTCGTAGGCGCCGATGGCGTCCTCGAGCTTCTGCTGGCCGCCTTCGAGGCCGCGGACGATGCGTTCGAGTTCGGCGAGGGCGTCCTCGAAGGAGAGGCCGGTGAGATCGGGGGGGAGGGCGGCGTTCATTTGGGGAAGGTAGCTTTGTGCGGGAGGGAAGGCCAGGGGGGAGGAAGGTTCTTCTTTTTGTGAACAAAAAGAAGCAAAAAAACTTTATTCGTTGGGGGTGGTCTTGGTGATGTTGCGTTCGTTGGCGGGGTTAGCCCTGTTACGCAGGGGGAGAGGGAGGGTTTCTAAATGAATGAAGTTTTTTTGCTTCTTTTTGTTCACAAAAAGAAGACTTTTTCTTACCCCTCCATCAGCGCCCCGACATGGGCGGCGGCGGATTCGGCGAGGGCGTCGAGGTCGTAGCCGCCTTCGAGGAGGGAGACGATGCGGCCTTCGCAGTGGGTGCGGGCGACGTCCATCAGGCGGGTGGTGAGCCAGGCGAAGTCGGGGGCTTCGAGGCGGAGTTGGGCGAGGGGGTCGGCTTTGTGGGCGTCGAAGCCGGCGGAGACGATGAGGAGGTTGGGGGCGAAGCGGTCGAGCTCGGGGAGGATGAGGAGGTCCCAGGCTTCGCGGAACTGGGCGGAGCCGGCGCCGGGCGGGAGGGGGGCGTTGACGATGTTGCCGACGCCGCGTTCCTCAGCGGCGCCGGTGCCGGGGTAACAGGGGTATTGGTGGGAGGAGGCGTAGAACAGGGTTGGGTCGGCCTGGAAGATGTCTTGGGTGCCGTTGCCGTGGTGGACGTCGAAGTCGACGACGGCGACGCGGGTGAGGCCGTATTGGGCCTGGGCGTGGCGGGCGGCGATGGCGGCGTTGGCGAACAGGCAAAAGCCCATCGGGCGGTCGCGTTCGGCGTGGTGGCCGGGGGGGCGGGCGGCGACGAAGACCTGTTTGGCCCAGCCTTGCATGACGGCGTCGACGGCCATGATGGCGGCGCCGGCAGCGCGCAGGGCGGCTTCGCGCGAGCCTGGGGACATGACGGTGTCGGCGTCCAGGTTGATGCGCTGGCCGGGTTCCGGGCTGATGTCGAGGATGGCGCGGATGTATTCGGGGGGGTGGACGCGGGCGAGTTGGTCCTCGGTGGCGAGCGGGGCGAGGTCGCGCAGGAGGGCGGAGAAGCGGGGGTGTTCGAGGGCTTGCAGGACGCGGCGCAGGCGGTCCGGGCGTTCGGGGTGGAAGGGGCCGGTGTCGTGGTCGAGGCAGGCGGGGTGGGTGATGAGGGCGGTGGTCATTTTGGCGCGGGCTCGCCAGAGGTCGGCTCTGTGGGGGGGTCTTCGCGGCGGCGGATGACGAAGCTGAGGATTCCGGATTCTTCGCTCCAGGCGACCAGGGCGTGGCCGGTTTCGCGGCAGAAGGACTGGAAGTCGGAGACGGCGGCGCGGTCGGTGGCGAGGATGCGCAGGCGTTCGCCGGGGGCCATGCCGCGCAGGACGCGGTTGGCGCGCAGGACGGGGAGCGGGCAGTTGAGGCCTTTGACGTCGAGGATGGTGTCGCTCATGGGGGGAGTTTGCGCGCGATCGGGGGGGGCGGACAAGGTGGAGAAGGGGCGGGAAGGGTCTTCTTTTTGTGAACAAAAAGAAGCAAAAAAACTTTGTCCATGGCCTGGGGCGCCGCGGTGCCCGATTGATCGGCTTGCGGTCGTATCCCGAAGGTTGGGGCGCAGGGTCGCGGTCGTTGTTCAGCGAAATTGGATGAAGTTTTTTTGCTTCTTTTTGTTCACAAAAAGAAGGCTTTTCTTACTTCTTCTCGGTGGCCACAATTGCAGGGCCTTGATGCTGAGCATCGCGCGAACATGCGGCTTCATTCCCGCTGTAGGGAGGAGGTGCACTGCCAGTCCGATGATCTTCGACATACGGGCTCCCAGCGCGAGGTAGGCAGACGTGCTCACCGGGCGCTCAAACTCAACCAGCACCACCAAGCCGGTTTGCGCGGGTGCGCCGTACAAACCAAGGAAACGTATTGGCCAGGCGGCACGCAGGCGCGGGAGCGTGGCACGCAGCAGGTCTGTGGCGTCGCGTGTCATCCGCGATTCGTAGCAGATTTCTCGACCCGGTTGAGCATTGCGAGCGCCGGGGGCACATTGTGTGGATGAGCACATCCTATGATTTTCGCATTGGCATCGACCTGGGCGGGACCAAGACCGAGATCGCGGCGTTGGCGCCCGATGGGCGGTTGTTGCATCGGCATCGGGTGCCGACGCCGCATGGGTATGAGGAGTCGGTGCGCGGGATGGCGGGGATGATCCGCGAGATCGAGCAGAAGATGGGCGGGGTGGGGTCGGTCGGGTTTGGAATTCCGGGGGTGATTTCGCCGGTGACCGGGCTGGTGAAGAACGCCAATACGATCGCGCTGAACGGGCATCCGTTTGATCGGGATATTTCGGCGCTGCTGGGGCGCGAGGTGAAGGTTGAGAACGACGCCAATTGCTTTGCGCTGTCGGAGGCGGCGGATGGGGCGGGGGCTGGGATGGGGGTGGTGTTTGGGGTGATTTTGGGGACGGGGTGTGGCGGCGGGATTGTGGTGGATGGGCGGGTGATCCGCGGGCGCAACCATGTGACGGGGGAGTGGGGGCATACGCCGTTGCCGTGGCCGACAGCGGAGGAGTTGCCGGGGATCAAGTGCTGGTGCGGGCATTACAATTGTTTGGAGACGCTGATTTCCGGGCCGGGGTTGGCGCGGGATTGCGATGGGCCGGATGCGCGGGATGGGCATGCGGTGGTGGTGCGGGCGCTGGCGGGGGATGCGAAGGCGCAGGCGGCGCTGGACCGGCATGCGGATCGGCTGGCGCGGGGGTTGGCGGTGGTGGTCAATATTCTCGATCCCGATGTGATTGTGTTGGGGGGCGGGTTGTCGAATTTGGCGCATTTGTATGAGGTGGTGCCCGGGTTGATGGCGCCGCATGTGTTTTCGGATTTCGTGCACACGCCGGTGGTGAAGAACATGCATGGGGATTCGTCGGGGGTGCGTGGGGCGGCCTGGTTGTGGCCGGCGCCGGTCTGATCGCGGGGCTGTGCCGGGATTGCGGGGTTGATCCGGGCGCGGCCTTGGTGTGTCCGGGGTGTGGCGGACGGCGGATTGTGCGGCATGCGGAACTGCTGACGCTGACGATCGCGCATGTGGATTGCGATGCGTTTTATTGCAGCGTGGAGAAGCGGGATCGGCCGGAGCTGATGGCGCGGCCGGTGATTGTGGGTGGGGGGGTGCGCGGGGTGGTGTCGGCGGCGTGTTACGTGGCGCGGATGTATGGCGTGCGCAGCGCGATGCCGATGTTCAAGGCGCTGAAGGCTTGTCCGGATGCGGTGGTGATCAAGCCGGATTTTTCCAAGTACGCGATTGCGGCGCGGGCGATTCGGGAACTGATGGGGGCTTTGACGCCGCTGGTGCAGCCTTTGTCGATCGATGAGGCGGCGCTGGATTTGGCGGGGACGGAGGCGTTGCATGGGGCGGCGCCGGCGGCGGTGCTGGCGCGGTTTGCGTTGGAGGTGGAGCGGCAGGTCGGGGTGACGGTGTCGATCGGGCTGGCGCGCAACCGGCTGATGGCGAAGATCGCGGCGGGGCGGGACAAGCCGCGGGGGTTTTGTGTGATTGGGGGGGAGGCGGCCGCATTGTTGGCGCCGGAGCCGGTGCGGTTGTTGCCGGGGGTGGGGCCGGCGTTGGCGAAGAAACTGGAGGGGCTGGGGATCACCCGGCTGGGGCATTTGCAGGCGCTGGACGAGGGGGCGGCGCGGCGGCGGCTGGGGGAGGATGGGCCGGGGCTGGTGCAGCGGGCGCTGGGGCAGGATAGCCGGCTGGTGCGGCCGGATCGGGAGACCAAGTCGATCTCCGCCGAGACGACGTTCAATACGGATTTGACCGAGCGGGCGGCGTTGGAGCGGGAGTTGTGGCGGCTGTCGGAAAAGCTGGCGAACCGGTTGCGGGCGTCGGACTACGCGGCGGCGGGGGTGGTGCTGAAGTTGAAGACGGCGGCGTTCGCGAGCCGGACGCGGACGCATCGACTGCCGCATCCGACGCGGCTGCCGGAGCTGTTGTTCGAGACGGCGCGGGGGATGCTGGCGCGCGAGGTGGACGGGACGGCGTGGCGGTTGATCGGGATCGGGGCGCAGCCCTTGGCGCCGGGGGCGCAGGCCGATCCGCCGGACCTGGCCGATCCCGCCCAGCCTCGGCGGGTGGCGGCGCAATCGGCGATCGATGCGCTGCGCGACAAGTTTGGGGCGAAAGCCGTCGTGCGCGGGCGGGGGTTTTGAGGGAAGCAAGCCGGGGCTTTGCCCCGGACCCCACCAGGATCCGAGACCCTGGACCTCAACTCTTTAGCGCCTTCGGCTGAAGGGGGTCTGGGGCCTCAGGCCCCAGCGGGTCCAGGGCAGAGCCCTGGCCTTGCTTTCCTTCAGCACCCCGGCTTGGGCAGGATGAGTTCGGTGAGTTTGCCGGAGAGGACGTAGTCGCCGAAGTCCATGGTGAGTTGGTCGGCGATGCCGTTTTCCCAGTAGCGCATGCCGACTTCGTATTCCGGTTGTTGCTTGGTGCCTTCGCGTGCAAAGAAGGCGATGCGGACGCTGACGCTGGGCAGGGGGGAGAGGTCGGGCCAGGCGGGGTTGGGGGTGGGTTGGGTCCAGGCGGCGATGGCGGTGGTGCTGTCTTGGACGCCGTCGGCGCTGGTGCCGTCGAAGAGGGGGACGGCGAAGAAGCGGGTGTTGGCGCGGGCGGCGGCGAAGAGGGCTTCGGTGTGGGCGGTGGGGAACATGGTGCCGGCGGGGAGGTCTTTGGTGGTGTCGACGGGCTGGGTGTAGGTGGCGCGGCCGGGGCCGCCGGTGCGTTCGAGGGTGGCGGTGCCCGCCAGGTCGGTGACGATGGCGTCCTCGGTCGACTGGCGCATGCGGAAGCGGAGTTTCAGGCCGTCCTTGCTTTCCCAGGTGGTGTAGTCCGAGGTGAGGTCGATGTCGGTGCCGTCGCGGCTGGTGACGGTGATGGCGAGGCGCTGGCGGACGGCCCAGGCGTCGCAGGCGTCGATGACTTCGAAGCCCATGGTGCCGCTGGCGCCGATGATGTCGCCGCGGGCGGTTTCCAGGGTCAGGGTGTAGAGGGCGCGGTGGCCGGCGAGTTCGGCGGCGGCGAGCGGGGCGGCGACAAGGGCGGCGCAGAGGGCCCAGATGAGCCGCGGGACGAGGTGCGGGGCGAAGGGTAGGCGCATGCGGGGCAACTCCGGGGAACTGCCGGCAGCATAGGGAGGTGGCCGGTTGGACGCTAGGCGGTGAACAGGATCGTGACGCCGCTGGCGCGGCCGATCGCGGGGGCGCTGGCGGCGTCTTCGGTCTGGATGACGAGGCCGAGGATGGCGGGCAGGCTGGGGATGGTGGTGCCGGGGAGCAGGTGGGTGGCGGCTTCGGGGGGGAGGATGCGGATGGTCTGTTGTCCGGGCAGGCGCAGGGCGTAGCCACCAGCGGGGTCGGGCTGGATGGGCAGGCCGGCGGCGCGGGCGAGGCGGGCGGCGAAGCTGGCGTCGGCGGCGATGATGACTTCGCGCAAGGCGATGGCGCGGTTGGGGTGGGTGAGGAAGCGGTCCTGCCAGACGAGGGCGGGGGTGAGGTGGCGGAGGAGTTGCAGGCGGGGGTCGGCGTCGGTGAGGGGGATGCGGGCGAATTCGGCGTGGGGGCCGTGGGGATCAGCGGGATCGGCGGGGCGGCTGGAACGGGTGATGGTTGGGGAGAAGCCGGCGCGGGTGAGGCGGGCGGCGGCGGCTTCCTCGTTGGCCATGGCCAGGGTGAGGACGTGGATGCCGGTATGGTGGGCGAGGAAGCGGGCGATGGTGGCGCTGGGGCGGGCGGGATCGATGGTGGCGAGGAGCTCGATGTAGCCCTGGCGCAGCATGATGTTGCGGTTGCCCGTTCCCGTCGGCTGGCCGTCCGAGAGGTGGGGGGCGAGGGGTTGGACGGTGAAGCCGAGGGCTTCCCACTCGGCGGCAGCGGCGGTGAGGTCGGGGACGGCGACGCCGACGTGGTCGAGGCCGGTGGCGGTCATGGGGCGGTTTCGTATTTTTCCAGGTGCCAGGCGGCGGGTTCGCTGGCGGCTTCGGCGTACCACTGGTCGATCAGTGGATGGGCGCGGACGGCGTCGCAATAGGCCTGGGCGGCTGGGGTGAGGGGCGGGCGGTAGGTGAGGAGGCGGGCGACGACCGGGGCGTACATGGCGTCGGCGTTGGTGAAGGCGGCGCCGAAGAGGTAGGGGCCGCCGGCACCGTATCGGGCGCTTGTGTCGGCCCAAAGGGACTGGATGCGGGCGATGTCGATGGCGGCGCCTTCGGTGAGGCAGGTGCCGGCGGCGGGGCGAAACAGGCTCATCGGCATGGCCATGCGCAGTTCGCGGAAGCCGGCGTGCATCTCGCCGGCGATGGCGCGGGCATGGGCGCGGGCGATGCGGTCGGCGGGCCAGAGGGCGGGGGAGATTTCGGCGCAGTATTCGGCGATGGCCAGGCTTTCCCAGATTTTGGCCCCGTTGTGTTCGAGGTAGGGGACGGTGCCGCCGGGGCTGACGGTCTTGACGGCGGGGGTGGTGCCGCCGGCGAGGGGGATGACGGTTTCGGTGACATCGAGGCCGGCGAGCTTGACCGGGAGCCAGCCGCGCAGGGACCAGGAGGAATAGCGTTTGGTGCCGATGTAGAGTGTACCGTCGGTCACTTCAGGACGCCCTTGTTGACGACATTCTCGGCCTCGGGCTTGCCGTCGATGGCGCTGAGCAGGTTGCGGACGCAGGCGATGGCCATGCGGTCCAGCGCTTCCTGGGTGACGCCGGCCATGTGGGGGGCGAGGATGACATTTGGCAGGTCGAAGAGTGGGTTCTTCGGCGCTGGTTCAGTCTCGAAGACGTCCAACCCGGCGCCGGCGAGTTTTCCGGTGGAGAGGGCGGCGTGGAGCGCGGGTTCGTCGATGATGCCGCCTCGCGCCGTGTTCACCAGGAAGGCGGTGGGTTTCATCTTCGCCAGCCGTGCCGCGTTGATGAGGCCGATGGTGTCCGGCTTTTTCGGGCAGTGGATGCTGACGAAATCGGCTTTTGCAAGGGCGGCGTCCAGGTCCGGGGCGGGGGTGCAGCCGCGGGCGCGGATGATGTCTTCGGGCACGAAGGGGTCGTGGATGTGGACGTCCATTTCGAGCGCACGGCAGCGGGCGGCCAGGCGGGTGCCGATGCGGCCGAAGCCGATGATGACCAGGGTCTTGCCGTAGAGGTCGAACAGCTTGTGGGCGTATTTGCCGCCCCAGTTGCCGTCGCGGACGATGCGGTCCTGGGCGGTGCCGTTGCGGGCGAGGTGGAACATGAAGAACAGCGCCTGTTCGGCGACGCTGACCGAATTGGCGGTGCCGGCGATGAACAGCGGGATGAAGCGGGCGGACAGGGCGGGGACGTCGACCGCGTCGTAGCCGACGCCGATGCGGCTGACGACTTCCAGGTGCGGGGCGGCGGCGATGGCGGCGGCGGGGAAGGGGCGGCCCCAGAGGCCGACGCCCGAGGCGGTGGCGAGGTGTTCGTGGAAAGCCTCGGTGGGCATCTCGGGGCCGAAGGGGATGGCTTCGAGGTCGTCGCGGCCGTCGAGCACGGCCCAGCCGGCGCGCGCCATTTCGGTGGGGAGCAGGATTTTCTTGCGGTTGACGGCCATCAGCGTGTTCTCCCGAATTCGTCGCCGGAGGGTGCGGCAATTGCGGCCCCGCGGGCAAGACGGCGGCAGGCCTCCGAGCAGTATTTCACCGCGTCCCAGTCACGCGCCCATTTGCGGCGCCAGGCGAAGGGGCGGGTGCAGGCGGCGCAGGGCTTGCTGGGCAGGTCGGCCTTGCGGCGCATTGGCGGCATCAGCTTCGGCCGGGGGGCATGGCGCGCGGCGCGCGGCGCAGTAGCAGGAGCATCGCGATCGAGGGGAAGGTGAGGTAGCTGAGCAGGCGGAAATCGTTGTTGTAGCTGATGATCAGCGCCTCGCGCGCGACGGCCGCGTTCAGCCGGGCCGCGCCCTGGCGGGTGGCGGGGTCGAGCAGCGTGGCGGCGCGCGGGTCTTCGTAGAGCGGGCGGCTGTAGGGCGTGACCATGGCGGTGAGGCCGTTGTGCGAGACCTGGGCGCCCTGGACCAGCATGAAGGAGGTCACCGAGATGCCGGCGGCGCCGCCAATGTTGCGGGCCAGGGCCTGCAGCGATGCCGCGTCGGCGCGGAACTGTGCCGGCAGGGTGGCGAAGGCCAGCACGGTCAGGGGATTGAAGATGCAGCCCATGCAGAAGCCCTGGATCAGCATGCCGGAGATCAGGGTTGGGAGCTGGACGTCCGGGGTCCAGGTGCTCATGTCGCGCAGGGCCCAGCCGAGCAGCAGCAGGCCGAAGCCGATCATGTAGCGCTGGTCGAAGCGGGTGCCGAGCCGGCCCGCGATCAGCATGGCGCAGACCGTGCCCATGCCGCGCGGGGCCAGGAGCAGGCCGGTGTCGGCGACGGAGTAGCCGGACAGGCGCTGGAGATAGGGCGCGAGCAGGGCGGAGCTGGCGAGCAGGATCGCCATGGTGAACAGCATCATCACCAGGCCGCCGGTGAAGTTCCGGTCGTGGAACATCGCCGGCGGGATGAACGGGCGCTCGGCGGTGAACATGTGGACCAGGAAGAGGTAGAAGCCGAGGCCGGCGAGGACCGCCTTGGCGATGATCTCGCCCGAGGCGAACCAGTCCTCGGTCTGGCCGCGGTCGAGCATCAGCTGGAACATGCCGATGGCCATGGCGAGTGCGGCAAAGCCGGTCCAGTCGAAGCGCAGATCGGGCTTCATCGGGGTTTTCGGCATGAACAGGGCCAGCCCGGTGACCGCGAGCACGCCGATGGGGAGGTTGACGTAGAACACGAAGCGCCAGGACAGCGTCTCGGTCAGCAGGCCACCCAGGGTGGGGCCCATGATCGGGCCAACCATGACGCCGATGCCGAAGATTGCCATCGCCTGGGCGCGTTGTTCGAAGGGGAAGATGTCGAGCATGGTGGCCTGGCTCAGGGGCACCAGGGCGGCGCCGGTCATGCCCTGGAGCACGCGGAACAGCACCATCTGTTCCAGCGATTGGGCCGCACCACTGAGCATCGAGCAGGTGGTGAAGCAGGTGATGCAGACGATGAAGACGTTCTTGCGGCCGAAGCGCTGGGCGAGCCAGCCGGCGGGGGCGGTCATGATGGCGGAAGCGATGATGTAGCTGGTCAGCACCCAGGTGGTCTGGTCGAGCGTGGTGTTCAGGCTGCCCTGCATGTACGGCAGGGCGACGATGGAGATGGTGCTGTCGAGCACGGTCATCATCGTGGCCATCATGGCGCAGCCGGCGATGAGGGCGCGGTGGCGGACTGGGGGGGTGCCGCTCATGGGAAGCAAGGTGTTCTTTTTTGAAAAAAAGAACCAAAAAACTTTTGTTCGTTTAAGCGACGCGTGGCGAGCGAGGGGCCAATGAATGAAAGTCTTTTTGCTTCTTTTTCTGCAGAAAAAGAAGATTCTTTCTTGCTGCTGTTCATCGCCTAGCGCGACGGCGCGGCGGCAACGCGCGCGGGCTCAGCGCCGGCACCGGTGGCGCGGCTTGCGGGCTGCGGTGGCGGCGGCATTCTGGGTGGGGCGGGGGCGGTGACTTTCTTCATCATCAGCACGAGCACCATGCAGGGGATGGCGACCAGGCTCATCATCAGGAAGTCGTTGCTGTAGGCGATGATCATCGCTTCGCGGTTGATGATGCGGTCGAGCATGACGGCGCCGTTGCGGGTGGTGGCGTCCAGGAGGCGGTCGGCGGCTTCCTGGCCGGGGATGGCGCGGGAGAAAGGGGTGATAGTGGCGGCGAGGCCGGCGTGGCTGGCCTGGATCCAGTGCGACAGCGAGAAGGTGGTTATCGAGACGCCGATCCCCGCGCCGACGTTGCGGCCCAGGCTCTGCACGGCGGTGGCGTCGCCGCGCAGATGGGCTGGCAGGGTGGAGAAGGACACCACGGTCAGCGGGTTCCAGATCAGTCCCATCGACATGCCCTGGACCACCATCACCGCCACCAGCCATTTCTGGCCGATATCCGGGGTCCAGGTGCTCATGTCGTACAAGGTGATGCTGAGCAAAGTGAGGCCGATGGCGATCAGCTTGCGCTGGTCGACATAGGGGCCGAGCCGCGAGCAGATCAGCATCACCATCATCGTGCCCAGGCCGCGCGGCGCCAGCAGCAGGCCGGCATCGGCCACCGAGTATCCCGCCATGCGCTGCAGATAGGGCGCCAGCAGGGTGTTGGAGGACATCATCACGGTGTTGCTGGCGAACATGACGATCATCGCCGCGGTCATGTTGCGGTCCCTGAACATCTCGCGCGGGATGAAGGGCTTCTCGGCGGTCAGCATGTGGACGATGAACAGATAGAAGCCGAGGGCGGCGAGGACGGCGCAGGCGATGATCTCGCTGGAGGTGAACCAGTCCTTGATCTGGCCGCGGTCGAGCATGAGCTGGAGCGCGCCGATGCCCAGCGCCAGGACGCCGAAGCCGGTCCAGTCGAAGCGCAGGCCCTGTTGCGGCCGGGTGGCCGGCATCAGGAAGGCGAGGCCGAGGGTGGCGGCGATGCCGAGCGGCACGTTGACGTAGAACACGAAGCGCCAGTGGAACCACTCGGTCAGGTAGCCGCCCATGGTGGGGCCCATGATCGGGCCGATCATCACCCCCATGCCGAAATAGGCCATGGCCCGGGCGCGCTGCTCGACGGGGAAGATGTCGAGCATGGTGGCTTGGCTGAGCGGCACCAGGGCGGCGCCGAAGGTGCCCTGGATGATGCGGCAGGCGATCATCTGTTCCAGCGTCTGCGACGCGCCGGCGAAGACGGTGGTGCAGGTGAAGCCGATCAGGCAGGTGAGGTACAGGTTCTTGCGGCCGAAGCGGTTGGCGAGCCAGCCGACCGGGGCGGTCATGATGGCGGAGACGATGATGTAGGACGAGATGACCCAGGTGATCTGGTCCATCGTGGCGGACAGGCTGCCCTGCATGTATGGCAGGGCGACGATCGAGATGGTGGTGTCCAGCACCACCATGAGCACGCCCATCATGCAGAACATGCTGATCAGGCCGCGATTGCGAACGGAGGCGCTCATCTCACTCGGCTGCGCTGACGGCGCGGGCCGGCGCCGGGGTGGGCGAGGCAGTGGGCGAGGCGGTGGGCGAGGCGTTGGGCGTGGGGGCGCGGGCGACGGGCATGGCGGGACCGACGCGCGGCGGGCGGCGCATGAAGAACAGCACCAGCAGCGGCGGCAGGACCATCAGGCTGAGGATCTGGTAGTCGTTGGCGAAGGCGACGATCTGGGCTTCGCGGGTGATCAGCGCGTCGAGCAGGCCGGCGCCGCGCGGGGTGGAGGGGTCGAGCAGGCGATGCGCGGCCTCGCTCATCGGTGTCAGGCGCGGGAAGGGCGTGATGTTGGCGGCGAGGTCGGCGTGCGCGGTCTGGGTGTTGCGGGTGAGCATGAACGAGGTGACCGCGATGCCGATTGCCGCCCCGGTGTTGCGCGCCAGGTTCTGTAAGGCCGCCGCGTCGGCGCGGAAGACCGGCGGCAGGGTGGCGAAGGTGACCACCGTCATCGGGTTGAAGATGAAGCCCATGCAGAAGCCCTGGATCACCAGGGTGGTGGTGATCAGCGAGGACGGCATCTCGGGCGTCCAGCCGGTCATGCTGTGCAGGGTGAGGCCAAGGCCGATCAGCCCGAAGGCCATCAGCTTGCGCTGGTCGACGTAGCGCCCGCCGAGGCGCGAGGCCATCACCATGGCGATCATGGTGCCGGCGCCGCGCGGGGCGAGCAGCAGGCCGGCCTCGGATGGCGAATAGCCGCTCAGTTTCTGCAGGAAGGGGGCGAGCAAGGCGGAGCTGGCCATCATGATCGAGCCGGTACAGAACATCATCAACATCGCGGCGACGAAGTTGCGGTCGCGGAAGATGCCGCGCGGAATCAGCGGGCGGTCCGAGGTGAACATGTGGACCAGGAACAGGTAGAAACCGAGCCCGGCGAGCACGGCGCAGACGATGATCTCGGACGAGGTGAACCAGTCCTCGCCCTGGCCGCGATCCAGCATCAGCTGGAAGCTGCCGATCGCCAGGACCAGCAGGCCGAAGCCGATGAAGTCGAACTTCAGTTCGGGGCGAACGGGCGTGCGCGGCATGAAGAACAGCAGGCCGAAGGTGGCCAGGATGCCGAAAGGCAGGTTGACGTAGAATACCCAGCGCCAGTGGAACCAGTCGGTCAGGTAGCCGCCCAGCGTGGGGCCCATGATCGGGCCGATCATGATGCCCATGCCGAAGACGGCCATCGCCTGGGCGCGCTGTTCGAACGGGTAGATGTCCAGCATCGTCGCTTGCGCGAGCGGCGCGAGTGCGGCGCCAAACGTGCCCTGGATGATGCGGAAGGCGACCATCTGTTCCAGCGTCTGGGCCATGCCGCACAGCACCGAGGTGGCGGTGAAGCCGATCATCGAGAAGACGAACAGGTTCTTGCGGCCGAAGCGGTTGGCGAGCCAGCCGACCGGGGCGGTCATGATCGCCGAGACGATGATGTAGGAGCTGAGGACCCAGGTGATCTGGTCCATCGTCGCCGACAGGCTGCCCTGCATGTACGGCAGGGCGACGATCGAGATGGTGCTGTCGAGGATCTGCATCAGCACGGCGGTCATCGCGCAGGCGGTCAGCAGCCGGCGCTGGCCCAGGCGCAGCGGGGTGACGACGAGCGATGCCGAAGGTGCGCCAGCTGGGAGCGCACCGGATGGAGGGCTGGCGCCGGACACCGCGATGTCAGCGCGACAGCAGGTCCGACACGTGGCGCACGTGGCCGGTGTCGATCGACACGATCACGCTCATGCCCGCGCGCAATTCGGGATCGCCCGGCGCGCGCTCGACCTTGACGCGCAGCGGGATGCGCTGGACCACCTTGACCCAGTTGCCCGAGGCGTTCTGGGCCGGCAGGATCGAGAATTCGGCGCCCGAGGCCGGCGAGATGCTTTCGACGACGCCGCGCCAGACCCGGCCGGGATAAGTGTCGACGGTGACGGTGACGGCATCGCCCAGCTTGACATGGGTGATGTCGGTTTCCTTGGGGCTCGCCTCGACCCAGACGCGCTCGTGCGAGACCAGGCCGAAGGCGGGGGTGCCGGCGGTGAGGTACATGCCGGGCTGGATGCTCTCGACCTGGGTGGCGACGCCGTCGAATGGAGCGACCAGGATGGCCTTGCTGAGCTGGCGCTGGGCCTCGTCGACCATCGACTTGGCCAGGAGGTACTGCGGCATGGTTTTGGCGTCGACATCGGGGTTGCCGCCGAGCTTGGCGAGCTGGACGCGGGCAAGCTCGGTCAGGCTGCCGACGACGGCGGTGTTGGCGGCGAGGCGGAAGCGGATATCGTCATAGTCGGAGCGGGTGACGCCACCGCCCTTGACCAGGTTGCCGTAGCGCTCGAAGGCGGCCTGATCGGCCTGGACCTTGGCCTGCTGCGCCTCGATGTCGCGCAGCATGCGCTGGTAGTCGACCTTCATGGCGCGCAGGGACAGCTCGACCTGGTCCAGGTTGGCTTGGGCGCCGGCCATCGCGATCTCGAACTTGTAGGAACTGAGACGGAACAGCACATCGCCGGTCTTTACCCGCTGGCCTTCGCGCACGTTGACCTCGGTCACGGTGCCGGAGACGTCGGTGGTCACCGCCACCTTGGCGGCGCGGACATAGGCGTTGTCGATCGAGACGTAGCGGCCGCCATTGAGCCAATAGAGGAAAGAGGCGACGGCGACGACGGCGATGCCGCCGAGCATCAGGATCGGGCGCACCAGCTTGGAGCGCTGGCGGGCGTGGACCGGGGTTTCTTCGGCGGCGACAAGCCGGGGGGCGGCGGTGGTTTGCGACATGGTCAGGGACGATCCTGCTGAAACGCTGGTTCCGCCAGGGCGGCGCGGCGACGCGCCGGCGGGCGGGGTTGAATGGAGGGGGACGGCGAGGCGGAAGGCGGCAGGGATGCGGCGGGTTCGGACGGGCGCGTGCGCAACTCGCCCAGCACGTTGGCCTTCATGGCGACCAGGGACTGGCGCACCGCCTCCAGCGATTGCGGCGAAAGCCCTGTCGCCATCAGGCGCGCGACCTGGTCACGCTCGCCGCGCATGTGGTAGAGCACCGGATAGGCCGGCGGCAGCAAATGCAGGCGCCAGATGCGCCGGTCGGCCGGGTCGTCCCGCCGCTCGACCATGCCGCGGGCGGCCAGGCGATCAACCAGGCGGGCCACCGTGATCGGCTCGACCTCCATGAAGTCGGCCAACTCCTTCTGCGACAGGCCGGGCTGGCGCTCGACCTGCCACAGGATCACCCATTGCGCACGGGTCATGCCGTGGGCGCGCGCGCGCCGGTCACCGGACACGCGCAAAAGGCGGGCGATGTCATGCAGCAGGAAAAGCAGGTCGGGCTGGTCAGGCACAGGGGGGATGATAAGCAGCGTTATCTTCCCGGCGCCATGCCGAAGACCATGCGCGATCGGCACGTCTGGCCAGCGTCGCGATGCCGCTGGGCTGGCATGCCGGGGATTGGGGGCGGGAGGCGAGGTAAGGAAGGCTGGGGCTTTGCCCCTGACCCCACCAGGGACCCGAGGTCCCTGGACCCTCAATCATGAGCGCCTTCGGCCAAGGGCGCTTAACGAATGGGGGTCTGGGGCCTCAGGCCCCAGCGGGTCGAGGGCAGAGCCCTCGCCTTGCTTAGCGTCAGGCCGCACACCAGTCCTGCCAGGCCCTGCGCAAGGCCACGCCAAGGTTGTGGCCGAAGCGGGGGGCGTTGCAGAGGGGGCTGGTGCGGACTTGGGTGCGCAGGGTGGCGCGCAGGGTGGCCAGGGCGGGGATGTCGCTGGCGGCGGCGGCGGCGCGGGCGACGTAGGCGTCGAGGTCAGGCGCCACCCAGTCAGGCAGGCCAGCGTTGGACATGTGGCTGGCGGAGTGGCGCGAAGCGAAGGTTTCGCCGGGGACGGTGACGGTGGGCACACCCATCCAGAGGGCCTCGCAGGTGGTCAGGCCGCCGCTGTAGGGGAAGGGGTCGAGCACGATGTCGATGGCACCGTACTGGGCGAGCAGGTCACGGTGGGGCGAGCCGTTGCGCAGGTCGAGACGGTCGGCGGCGATGCCGTGGGCGGCGAAGGCGGCGCGGAAGCGGTCGGTGGTGGCGGCCTCGGCGAACTGGTGGGCCTTGAGCACCAGCCGGGCGTTGGGGGTGGCGCGCAACACGCGGGACCAGGTGGCGATCACCAGAGGGGTGATCTTCGCGGTGTTGTTGAAGCAGCCGAATGTGATGTGGCCATTGGTCAGTGCCGGTAAGGGGACGACGTCCGGGGCATAGGGCGGTGGCGAGTAGCAGACGTAGCCATCGGGCATCAGCAGCAGGCGCTCGGAGTAGAAGGGCGCGTGGTCGGGCGGGGTTTCCCAGCGGTCGGTGATGATCCAGTCCATCTCGGCCAGGCCGGTTGAGTGGTTCTGCATGCCGACCCATTTGATCTGGACCGGGGCCGGGCGGTGGGCGCAGGCGGCGATCAGGCCGCGATCGCCGTAGCCGGACATCTCGATCAGGATGTCGATTTTGAGGTCGCGGATGCGTTGGGCCAGTTAACCCTTAAGCACTTGTTTAAGTATCCCCAAGTCTTGTGCAATCGATTGATTACTTAAACGCAATTGTTCAATCTCTTCACATGCATGCATAACAGTTGTATGGT
>CAMBRC010000097.1 GCA_945869965.1 Asaia bogorensis | reverse complement strand
ATCACATCCCCCGGCCAGATCGCCTCGGCCAGCGCCACCTGCGCCGGATCAACGCCGGTCACAATCACCCCGCGCGCCGACGCCAACCCAACCGCCTCGGCCACCGCAACACTGGTCTTCTGCACCTTCAGCGCCAGCCAGCCGGCCCGGATGCGCTCGAACTGCATCAGCCGGTTGACCACGAATTGCGCATCATTGGACGGAATGGCAAAGGCAATGCCGATCGACCCCGAACTATCGCTGGTCGTGCTGATCGCCGTGTTCACCCCGATCACCTCGCCCGCCAGGTTGAACAACGGCCCGCCGGAATTGCCAGGATTCACCGACGCGTCGGTCTGGATGTAGTCGTCGTACGGGCTCGACGCGATGTCGCGGGCCAGCGCGCTGATGATGCCCATCGTCACCGTGCTGCTGTAGCCCAGCGGATTGCCGATCGCGATCACCGGCATCCCCTGGCGCAGCTCAAAGCTGTTGCCCCACTTCACCGCCGGCAACGGCTTGGCCGGCGTCACCCGCAACAGCGCGACATCCACCACCGCCGAAGCGATCACCGTCGCACTCAGCAAGGTGCCGTCGGTGAAGATCACCGTGATTTCGTCGGCATTCTCGATCACATGCCGGTTGGTCAGGATCACCCCGGCCGGGTCGATAACAAACCCCGAGCCAACCGCCCGCCGCCGGGCCGCGGGGGTGTTGCTGGTACCGGGTGCCTGCGGCTCATACCGCACCGTCGAGATGTTCACCACGCTCGGCAGCAGGCTGGCAACCAGCCCGGGCACATCGACCGCCGTGCCAGGCGCCGAGCGAAAACCCTGCGCCGCACCGGGCAGCGCCGCCGCAAGGGCGAAAAAACATCCAAGCAACACCGTTACGACGGGCAAGCGCGCGATCGACATGGCACCACATCCAAACTGCGGGACAGCAAAATGGCCGCGGCTCCCAGTGACGGAAACCGCGGCCATGCCTGGTTCAGCCTGGCTCAGCGGCGAACCGTGCCTTGACCATCAGCCTGGGTCGGACGAACCGCGCCCTGGGCATCGCCCTGGGTCGCGCGCACCCCGGCCGGCGGGGTGGCCTGGGCAAACGCCACGCCAGTCATGGAAATCGCCAGGGTCACCGTCAGCGCCGTGGCGGCAAGCAAAGTGAACTTACGCATCGGTCTCTCTCCTCGAGTGTGTTGCCATTGCAGGCTTTCGACACTCAAGAGACCCGGCCGGCGAAGAGACGTGACAGCCCGGAACGCAGAATCTTCCGAAGCTCTCTTCACCGGCCGCGACCGCATGCCGTCAGCCACTACCAGCCCTACGTAGCTGAACGGGCGGCGGATGCACAGCGGCGATGAATTTCAGCTAGGCAGCAGCCGCCAGCTTCTGCCCGAGCGCGAACATCACCGTCTCGAACATCTCGGTGGTCAGCCGCCCGGTATTCGTGTTGTAGCGCGACACATGGTACGAATTCGCCAGGATCAACCCGTCCGGCAGTTCATGCATCGCGCCATGGCGAAACCGGATCCGCGACGGCGGAATCCCGCACGCCTTCAGCACCGCCGCATGCGCCAGCACCCCCAGCGCCAGCACCGCCCGCAACGACGGCAGCGCCTGCAACTCCCCGCGCAGATAGGGGTTGCACGTCGTCACCTCCGCCGGCTCCGGCAAATTCGCCGGCGGCACACAGCGCACCACATTGGTGATCCGCGTCCCCACCAGCACCAGCCCATCATCCGCACTGGCCCCGTATTTGCCGCGCGCATGGCCAAACCGCAGCAACGTCGAAAACAGCAGCTGCCCCGCGTGATCCCCGGTGAACGGCCGCCCGGTCCGGTTCGCCCCCTTCACCCCCGGCGCCATGCCAACCACCAACAGGCTGGCATCAGTCGGCCCAAAACTCGGCACCGGCCCGTTGAACCAGCCCGGCTCGGCCCGCGCATTCGCCGCCCGATATGCCGCCAACCGCGGACACAGCGCGCAATCATGCGCCGGCCCCGCAATCACCAGCCCTTCCAGCCGCGCCCCGTCACCATCCTCCGGCACGTTCGCAGCTTTGGGCATCCCGCCATCCTCATATATCGCCTCACCGGGACGAAACGGGCGCAACCGGCGGCCGGGGCCGCTACTGTCAATGATTCTCATCCCGTCACCCTGGCCGCGACAGGTTCAAATTCCCTTAAGCCCGCCGAAAAACCCCACGCTCAGGTAAAACCCGGCCCTCAGGTCCCGTCATGCGGATCGGAAAACGGCTCCGCCGGCGTCAACCGCGCCGGCCCCCGCGCCGGCCGCGGCTCCATCTGCCGTCGCGTGAACTCCGGCGCGATCTCCATCAGTTCCAGGAACTGATCCGCCTGCCGCCGTAACTCATCGGCCACCATCGGCGGCGACGTCCGGATCGACGACACCACCGACACCCTGACCCCGCGCCGCTGCACCGCCTCCACCAACCTGCGGAAATCCGAATCGCCCGAAAACAGCACCGCATGGTCGATCTTGTCGGCCAGCTCCAGCATGTCGATCGCCAGCTCGATATCCATATTGCCCTTCACCCGCCGCCGTCCGGTGGCATCGGTGAATTCCTTGGCCGGCTTGGTCACCAGGGTATAGCCGTTATACGCCAGCCAATCCGTCAGCGGCTTCAGCGGCGAATACTCCTCGGTATCCAGCACCGCCGAATAATAGTACGCCCGGATCACATGCGCCTTACGCCGGAAGAACTCCAACAGGTTGCGGTAATCGACGTCAAAACCGAGGTTACGCGACGCCGAATACAAATTCGCCCCATCGATGAACAGCGCCACGCGCTCGCTCGGTAAAAAATGCACCTTGAACCAACCTTCCAGCCCAACCGGCCGACTCGAATACGCCAATTGCCCCGCGGCCCCAAAGCCCGGCGACCTGCCATCGGGCGACCCTGGAACGCAGGACGAAAGACAGCCACAATTTCTGTGACCACCGGCCGCCGCTGTCAAGAAGAGATCAGCCCCGGATACACATTGTCGTGATCCTGATTGCCATCGGCGCAAACCTGTCGAACGCCCAAGGCCACCACCCCCTGGCCACCTGCCGCGCCGCCGTCGAGACCCTGCGCAGCCTGCCCGGCCTCACCCTGGCCGCCGTCTCGCGCTGGCACACAACCCCCGCCGACCCGCCATCCAGCCAACCCGACTACTGCAACGGCGCCGCCCGCCTGCACGGTGACCCCGACCCCGCCTGGCTCCTCGCCCGCCTCCACGCCATCGAAGCCGCCGCCGGCCGAACCCGCTCTCTGCCCAACGCCGCCCGCACCCTGGATCTCGACATCATCGCCATCAACGCCCTGGTGCGCGACTACCCGGACCCGATCCTCCCCCACCCCCGCGCCCACCTGCGCCGCTTCGTCCTCGCCCCCCTGGCCGAAATCGCCCCCGACTGGATCCACCCCCGCCTGCACCGCAGCACCGCCGCCCTCCTCGCCGCCCTCCCCCCCGCCTAGATACCGCAGCGCGGCAAACGCCTTGCACCAAACGCTTGCCCGGCCTATGTAGACCATCCACCCCGCGACTAGCTGGAGGCCGACGCATGGCGCGCGTAACCGTTGAAGACTGCGTTGAGCGCATCCCGAACCGCTTCGAGCTGGTCCTGCTGGCCGCCCAGCGCGCCCGCAACCTCAGCCGTGGCGAAGAAATGACCATCGACCGCGACAACGACAAGAACCCCGTCGTCGCCCTGCGCGAAATCGCCGAGGCTACCATCGGCCTGGACAAGCTCGAAGCCGACCTCCTGAAGTCGCTCTCCCGCGCCCCGGAGCCCGAGCCCGCCGACGAGGAAGTGCTCGACCTCATCCCCACGGAGCAGAACATTTTCGGCCTCCAGGACATCTCCGCCGAAGAAGAATCCGCGACCCTCCCGTCCGAAACCGACAATATGCCGGGCGATCTCGAAGCCGCCATCGAAGCTGAACTCGCCGGCCGCCGGCGCTAAGGAATCCCAGGCGATGAAAAACGGGTGAGCGGCGCCTCCCAACCCACTGCCAAGGCCCCCGCGCCCACAGCGCCCCGCCCGCCCAACAGCGCCGAGGCCCCCCCCGCACGCCCGCCTGAAGCCCAACCGCCCCCCGACCTAAGCCCAGCCGACCCAAGCCCAGCCGAACCAAGCCCCGCCCGCCTGATCGCCCGCATCCTCGCCTACGACCCAACCGCCGACACCGCCATCGTCCAGGCCGCCTTCGACGTCGCAGCCGTTGCCCACAAGCTCCAGCGCCGCGACAACGGCGAGCCCTACGTCACCCACCCCCTCGCCGTCGCCGAAATCCTCGCCGGCTACCGCCTCGACGTCGGCACCATCGCCACCGCCCTGCTGCACGACGTCATCGAAGACACCACTGTCAACCGCGACCACCTGACCAAGACATTCGGCCCCCAAATCACCGGCCTGGTCGACGGCGTCACCAAGCTCACCCGCCTCGAACTCCAATCGGACCGCACCAAACAGGCCGAGAACTTCCGCAAGCTGATCCTCGCCCTCTCGCGCGACATCCGCGTCCTCCTCGTCAAGCTCGCCGACCGCCTGCACAACATGCGCACCCTCGCCGGAATCCCCAAGCCGGAACGCCGCCAGCGCATCGCCCGCGAAACCATGGACATCTACGCCCCGCTCGCCGAGCGCATCGGCATGGACGCGGTCAAAACCGAGCTGCAAACCCTCGCCTTCGCCGCCCTCGACCCCGAAGCCTTCGACACCATCCAGGCCCGCCTGAACTTCCTGCGCGGCCAAGGTGCGGACGTCATCGAGGAAATGCGCGAAGAGCTGATCCGCGTCTGCGCCGACTCCGGCGTCACCGTCACCGAAGTCTCCGGCCGCGAAAAATCCCCCTACTCGATCTGGGAGAAAATGCAGCGCCGCAACGTCCAATTCGAACAACTCTCCGACATCATGGCCTTCCGCGTCGTCGTCCCCACCCGCGAAGCCTGTTACGCCGCCCTCGGCGCCGTCCACGCCGCCTACCCCGTCATCGCCGGCCGCTTCAAGGACTACATCTCCACCCCGAAATCCAACCGCTACCAAAGCCTGCACACCGGCGTGACCCTGCGCGAACCGCGCAACCAGAAGATCGAAGTCCAGATCCGCACCCCCGAAATGCACGCCGTCGCTGAAAACGGCGTCGCCGCCCACTGGGCCTACAAAGGCCCCGAATCCGGCCCCCATGCCGCCGCGCAAGACGCCCCGCGCATGCGATGGGTCGATGACCTGCTCGAAATCCTCGACAACGTCGGCACCGACGACCTGCTCGAATACACCAAGCTCGAACTCTATCAGGACCAGGTCTTCTGCTTCACCCCCAAGGGCCAGCTGATCCAGCTCCCCCGCGGCGCCACCTCCGTCGACTTCGCCTACGCCGTCCACTCCCAGGTCGGCGACACCTGCGTCGGCGCCCGCATCAACGGCCGCCTCCTGCCCCTGCGTCACGTCCTGCAAAACGGCGACCAGGTCGAAATCATGACCGCCCGCGGCGGCACCCCGAGCCCACAATGGGAACGCTTCGTCGTCACCGGCAAAGCCCGCGCCCGCATCCGCCGATACGTCCAGCAGCAACAGCGCGACCAATACCGTGACCAGGGCCGCAGCGCGCTCGCCAAAGCCTTCCGCCAGGACGGCCTGGACGGCTCCGAACGCGCCCTGGAAGCCGCCCTCAAGCCCCTCAAGCTCGCAACCCTCGAAGACCTCTACGTCACCGTCGGCAACGGCAATCTCGGCCCGCGCGACGTCGTCGCCGCAACCTACCCGGAAATGCGCACTGCGGCCCGCGCCCCCAAGATGATGCCCCCCATGGCCGCCCGCGCCCCCGCCCGCAGCGGCGCCGCCGGTCAGTCCATGCCCATCTCCGGCCTCGTCCCCGGCATGGCCGTCCATTACGCCGGCTGCTGCCACCCGCTCCCCGGCGACGGCATCGTCGGCATCGTCACCACCGGCAAGGGCGTCACCATCCACACCCGCGAATGCGCCACCCTGGAAAGCTTCTCCTCAACCCCCGAACGCTTCATCGACGTCGACTGGGAACCCGCCGCCTTCGCCCCCAGCAACGGCGCCCCGGGCAACGGCGCCAAAAACATCAGCCACACCGGCCGCGTCAGCGTCATCGCCGACAATGACGGGGCGGCCATCGCCAGCATCACCAACGCCATCGCCAAGCAAGACGGCGACGTCACCAACCTGCGCATCGTCAACCGCCAGGCCGACTTCATGGAAATGCTCGTCGACGTCGAAGTCCGCGACCTCCACCAACTCGTCACCGTCATCGCCAGCCTCCGCGCCGCCAAATGCGTCCATTCGGTCGAGCGCGCCAAGGGATGAAGGCAGGCAAGATTCTTCTTTTTGTGAACAAAAAGAAGCAAAAAAACTTTATTCATAAGACTCTTCTCTCCCCCCGCGGTCGGGGGGAGCCGGAGGGGGGCGCTAGCTTCCTTCTCTCCCCCCGCGCTCGGGCGGGGGGAGCCGGAGGGGGGCTCTTGCTCCCCACCCCCCCATGATCCTCGGCCTCGGCTCCGACCTCTGCGACATCCGCCGCATCGAACGCTCGCTCGACCGCTTCGGCACCCGCTTCACCGCCCGCCTCTTCACCCAAGCGGAACAAGAAAAAGCCGACCGCCGCACCGGGAAAAACCGCGCGGGAACCTACGCCAAACGCTTCGCCGCCAAGGAAGCCTGCTCCAAGGCGCTGGGCACCGGCATGGCCAAAGGCGTCTTCTGGACCGACCTCGCCGTCACCAACCTCCCCGGCGGCCAACCCACGATCACCCTCACCGGCGGCGCCGCCAAACGCCTCGCCGCCCTAACCCCCCCGGGCATGCAGGCCCAACTCCACCTCACCATGACCGACGAATACCCCTACGCCTCCGCCCAAGTCATCATCACCGCCGTTCCGACAACAGGAAAGTAAGAGTCTTCTTTTTGTGAACAAAAAGAAGCAAAAAAACTTTACCCATTCGCTACCCTTCCGTCATCCCGAGCAAAGCGAAGGATCCAAGCTTTTTCGTCCCACCTCACAAAAGCTCAAAACCCACTCCCAAAGCCAAACAGATAAAGTTTTTTTGCTTCTTTTTGTTCACAAAAAGAAGAATCTCCCTGCCACTTGCCTGTTCTAACCGTCCACACCCAAGGCCCCAACCAATGCATCTCCTGATCCTAGGCGGCACCCAGTTCCTAGGCCGCGCGATCGCCACCCAAGCCCTCGCGCACGGCCACCAGGTAACCTGCGCCGCCCGGGGCATCACCGGCCAGGTCCCGCCCGGCGCCCGCCTCGTGCCAATCGACCGCGAAGCCCCCAACGGCCTCGCCCCGCTCGCCCAGGAAACCTTCGACGCCGTCATCGACGTCGCCCGCCATCCCGGCCAGGTTCGCCAAGCCATCGCCGCCCTGCGCCACCGTGCCGCCCACTGGACCTTCATCTCCACCCTCAGCGTCTACGCCGACAACGCCACCCCCGGCCAAACCGAAGCCGCCCCGCTGCTCGCCCCCACCCCGCCGGACGTCGCGGACAGCACGCCCGAAACCTACGGCCCCGCCAAGGTCGCCTGCGAACAGGCTGTCGGCCCCGATGCTTTCATCGTCCGGGCCGGCCTGATTATCGGCCCCGAGGACCCCACCGGCCGCTTCACCTACTGGCCGCTCCGCCTGGCGCGCGCCGGCGAGATCCTGATCGGCGGCACCCCCGCCGACCCCGTCCAGGTGATCGACGTGCGCGATCTCGCCCGCTGGATCGTGCTGGCGGCGGAAAGCCGCCGCACAGGCATTTTCAACGCCACCGGCCCCACGCTCTCTTGGGGCCAATTCCTGGCCGACTGCGCCAATGGCGCCGGCACTACCGCCACCTGCACCTTCACCTGGGCCGACCGCGCATTCCTGGAAAGCCAGGACGTCAAGCGCTGGTCCGGCCCCCGCGCCCTGCCGATGTGGCTCCCCTTGCCCACGTTCGCCGGCTTCAACACCCGCGACACCGCCCCCGCCCAGGCCGCCGGCCTCACCTTCCGCCCGCTCGGCGACACCGCCCGCGACACCCTGCGCTGGGCACGCAGCGCGACCGCGCCCACCACCGGCCTCACCGCGGACGAGGAAGCCGCAATCCTCGCCGCCTGGCACGCCCGGCCCCCGCTTCGCTGACCCCAACCGTCGCGCATTTTTTCCTTGCGCCCTCCGTTGGAGCGTGCTAGGAACGTATCATGAACATGAACCCACCCCAGGCGCCCACGGATGCCCCGCATCCGGCGACGGCAATGGCCGAACGCCTGGACTCCATGTTCGTCGTCCTGCTGCCCGTCATCGCCGCCGGCCTGCACCACCTCGTCCGCTTCTGCGTGCCGGTCTGGAACCGCGTCTCCCGCGCCCGCCAACGCCTCGCCCGCCTGCTCGCCCTCCTGGCCGCCGGCCGCCTGCCGCGCCAGCCCCGCCTGTACGCCGTGCGCCAAGCCGGCCCGTCCGCCCCCTACATCCCGCACCGCCGCGCCTGGCTGGTCGCCGTCATCGGCTACAAGGCCGCCTGGGGAATGGCACAGATGGAATCCCTGCTGCGCGACCCCAACACCCAAGCCCTCCTCGCCACCGCGCCACCCCAGGCCCTCAAATCCCTCGGCCGAACCCTGCGCCCGCTCTGCCGCCTCCTCGGCGTTGACCTGCCGGCAGAACTACTTCTCGCCCCCCGCGCTCGGGCGGGGGAAGCCGGAGGGGGGCTCTCACTTCGCCAACCCAAGCCCGCCAAACCGCAACGCCCGCCCCTGCTCCCCCTCTACCCCCAGCGCCGCCCCCGCCCGCTGCCGTTCATGAATTTCAGCAAAAAAATCCAACCCGCCTGATCCACCCAGCCACATCTATATTGTTCCGATATCGTATTTAAATCCCACCCCGCCTTCCTTGACAAACCCGCGCCCCTGCGCTTCTTCCGCCCCACCCCACCTGCTCGCATCCCCCCGCGTCCGGAACCCCGTATTCCCATGCCCAAGCGCTCATCCGGCACGCTCGTCGAAAACATCAAGACCGTCGTCTATGCCGGCCTGATCGCCATCGGCATCCGCACCATCGCCTTCGAGCCGTTCAACATCCCCTCCGGCTCGATGGAACCAACCCTGCTGGTCGGCGACTACCTCTTTGTTTCCAAATACAGCTACGGCTACTCGCGGTACTCGCTGCCCTTCTCGCCAAACCTGTTCTCCGGCCGCATCTTCGCCTCCCTGCCCCAGCGCGGCGACGTCGCCGTCTTCAAGCTCCCCCGCGACAATTCCACCGACTACATCAAGCGCATCGTCGGCCTGCCCGGCGATCGCATCCAGATGAAGGCCGGCCAACTCCACATCAATGGTGAGCCCGCCCCCCGCCGCCTGCTCGGCGACTACATCGCCCGGGAAACCAACGTGCGGGTCCAGGTCCGCCGCTTCGTCGAAACCCTGCCCAGTACAACTACGGGCAGCGGCCGCACCCACGAGATTGTCAAGATGAGCGACAGCGGCGGCCTCAATGACACGCCGGAATTCAAGGTCCCCGCCGGCTTCTTCTTCGCCATGGGCGACAACCGCGACAACTCCTCCGACAGCCGAGACCCCTCCGGTGGCGTCGGCTTCATCCCGCTGGAAAACCTGGTCGGCCGCGCCGAGTTCATCTTCTTCTCCGTCGATGCCCAATACCCGTTCTGGCAGGTCTGGAACTGGCCGGCCCAGATCCGCTGGCAGCGTCTGTTCTCGGGCATCGTTTGACCCAACCTGACCCCACCCTGACCGCCGCCGAAACCATCCTCGGCCACCGCTTCGCCCGCCCGGCCTTGCTGCGTGAGGCCCTGACCCACCGCTCGGCCGCCGAAAACTCCCGCCCCGGCCGCAAGGGTGCCGGCTCCAACGAACGCCTGGAATTCGTCGGCGACCGCGTCCTCGGCCTGCTGATCGCCGAATGGCTGGCCGAACGCTTCCCCCACGAACAGGAAGGCGCCCTCGGCCGCCGACTGGCCCATCTCGTCTCCCAACCGGTCCTGGCCGCCATCGCCGAAGCCGCCGGCCTTCCCGCCATCCTCTCCGTCGCCCCCGGCGAATCCCGTGCCGGCGTCCGCCGCCGGGCCACCGTCCTGGCCGACGCCACCGAAGCCACCCTCGGCGCCCTGTACCTGGACGGCGGCATAACTGCGGCCCGCCGCTTCGTCCGCGGCACCTGGGAGCAGGCCATGACCGACCAGGCCGAACCGCCCAAGGACGCCAAGACGGCCTTGCAGGAATGGGCGCAACAACGCGGCCTGCCGCTGCCGCGCTATGACGTCGCCAACCGCCAGGGCCCCTCACACGCCCCGGTCTTCGATATTTCCGTCACCGTGGCCAACAAGACCGGCACCGGCACTGCCGGCACCAAGCGTGCCGCCGAAATGGAAGCGGCCGAAAAGCTGCTGGGGATCCTCAAACCATGACCCGCTGCGGCTTCGTTGCCATCGTCGGCGCCCCCAACGCCGGAAAATCCACCCTGCTGAACCGCCTCACCGGCGCCAAGCTCTCGATCGTCTCCCCCAAGGCGCAAACCACCCGCTTCCGTGTCCTCGGCATCCTGATGCGGGCGCAAAGCCAGATCCTCCTGGTCGACACCCCCGGCATCTTCAAGCCGAAACGCCGCCTTGACCGTGCCATGGTCAAGGCCGCCTGGACCGGGGCCGACGACGCCGACCTGGTCATCCTCCTGGTCGACGCCAAGGCCGGCCTGACCAACGCCGTCCGCGAAATCGCCGAGCAGATGAAGGGCCGGACCGCCTGGTTGGTACTGAACAAATCCGACCTCGTCGCCCCCGCCGCTCTCCTGCCCCTGGTCGCCGGCCTGAACGAGATAACCCCGTTTGCCGAGACCTACATGGTCAGTGCCACCACCGGCGACGGCCTCAACGAATTGATGGACGCCCTGGCCGCCGCCGTCCGCGAAGGCCCCTGGCTCTACCCCGAAGACGACCTCACCGACCTGCCCGACCGCCTGCTGGCCGCCGAAATCGTCCGTGAACAGATCTTCCTGCAGACCCACGAGGAAGTCCCCTACGCCGCCACCGTCGAGACCGAAAGCTTCCAGGAACGCCCCGACGGCTCGGTCCGCATCGAGGCCACGATCTATGTCGGCCGGGCCAACCACAAGGCCATCCTGATCGGCGCCAAAGGCTCCCGAATCCGCGAAATCGGCGCCAAGGCGCGGGCACAACTGACCGACCTGCTCGATCGCCCGGTCCACCTGTTCCTCAACGTCAAGGAACGCGCCGGCTGGGACGAGGAAGGGGCGCGGTTGCGGGCGATCGGGCTCGAGGATTCCGCCTAGGAAAGATTCTTCTTTTTGTGAACAAAAAGAAGCAAAAAAACTTTATCCGTTTGCACCGGTGCCACCAACCACTATGATCGATCCGCAATGGCTGCTTTGGGCGCGTGAACTCCAGGCTATGGCGCAAACCGGCCTGGCCTTCGAACCCGATCACTGGGACCGTGCCCGCTACGAACGCCTGCGCACCATCGCGGCGGAAATCATGTCGACCCACTCCGGCACCGACTCTGCAACGCTCGACGCCGCCTTCGCCGGGGAATGGGGCTACCCAACGCCCAAGCTCGACGTCCGCGGCGCCATCTTCCGCGACGGCGAGCTGCTCCTGGTGCGCGAGATCGCCGACAGCCACCGCTGGACCCTCCCCGGCGGCTGGGCCGACATCAACCTGACTCCCGCCGAAAACGTCATCAAGGAAGTCCGCGAGGAAACCGGCTACCTCGTCCGCCCGACCAAGCTCGCTGCCGCCTATGACCGCACCCGCCAGGGCCATACCCCCCAGCCCTTCTCCGCCGCCAAGCTCTTCTTCCTCTGCGACATCACCGGCGGCACCGCCACACCATCGGACGAGACCTCCCAAATCGCCTTCTTCGCCGAAGCCGACCTACCCCACGACCTTTCGATCGACCGGACCACCCCCGCCCAGCTCCGGCGCATGTTCGCCCATCACCACGACCGGCTGCTGCCCACCGAATTCGACTAGGCACCCTCATGGACTGGGACGCCCCCGCGATCATCCTGGACGCCCGCCCGTACGGCGAGGCCGATGCCATTGCGACCGTGATGACCGAGACCCACGGCGCCCATCGCGGCCTGGCCCGGGGCGCTCAGTCGCGGACGCGGGCGGCGCTGTGGCAACAGGGCAACCTGGTGCAGGTGCGCTGGGTCGGCCGCCTGTCCGATCAGCTCGGCAGCTTCACCGCCGAGCTGATCCACCCGGCAGCGGCGATGGTGCTGGATGATGCGCTGGCGTTGTCGATGCTGACCTCCGTCTGCGCCACCGCCGAGGGCGCGTTGCCGGAACGGCAGGCCTTTCCGATCGTGTTCGACGGGCTGCTGCACCTGCTCGCCCGGCTGCCGCAGGCCGAGCGGCAACTGGCCGAGCTGATCCGCTGGGAGGCGCAGTTGCTGCGCGATCTCGGCTATGGCCTGGATTTTACCGTCTGCGCCGTGACCGGGACGACGGAAAACCTGACCCATGTCTCCCCCCGTACCGGCCGGGCGGTGTGCGAGGAGGCGGCGGGGATGTGGAAGGAACGGCTGCTGCCGTTGCCGGCGTTTCTGCGCAATGGCAATGGCGAGCCGGGGTCCGCCCCGGAATGGGCCGATGGATTGCGGCTGACCGGGCACTTCCTGGCGCGGGACGTGTTCGGGATGCAGCACAAACCGTTGCCCGCTGCCCGAGTCGCACTCTACGACCGGGTGGCTTCACTCAAGGATTCTCCCGATGCCTGACGACCTGATCGGAAACGTGGAAAACACCTCGCTGCGCGAGGCGCTGTCGCAGCGCTACCTCGCCTATGCGATGTCGACCATCACCTCGCGCTCGCTGCCCGATCTGCGCGATGGGCTGAAGCCGGTGCACCGGCGGCTGGTCTATGCCATGCACCAGCTGCGGCTCGATCCGACCGCCGGGTTCAAGAAATGCGCCCGCATCGTCGGCGACGTGATGGGCAAATACCATCCGCATGGCGACGCCTCGATCTATGACGCGATGGTGCGGCTGGCGCAGGAATTCGCCGCCCGGTTCCCGCTGGTCGAGGGCCAAGGGAATTTCGGCAATATCGACGGCGATAACGCGGCCGCCATGCGTTACACCGAGGCGCGGCTGACTGAAGTTGCCAAGGCGCTGCTGGCCGGGATCGACGAGGATGCGGTCGATTTCCGCCCGACCTATGACGGTGAGGAAGCCGAGCCCGTTGTGTTGCCGGGCAGTTTTCCGAATCTGCTGGCCAATGGCGCGGCGGGGATTGCGGTGGGGATGGCGACCTCGATTCCGCCGCACAATGCCGGCGAGGTTTGTGCCGCGGCGATCCATCTGGTGCGCAATCCCGCGGCCACGACAGCCGAACTGCTGGCGCATATGCCGGGGCCGGATTTCCCCACTGGCGGGCTGCTGGTGGAGGAGCCGGCGGCAATGCTCCAGGCCTATGAGACCGGGCGCGGCGGGTTTCGCCTGCGGGCGAAGTGGGAGATCGAAAAAGGCCGGATGGGCGTCTGGTCGATCGTGGTCACCGAGATCCCCTACCAGGTGCAGAAATCGCGGCTGATCGAGCAGATCGCCCAGCTGATGGAGGACAAGAAGCTGCCGCTGCTCGGCGACATCCGCGACGAGAGCACCGAGACGGTGCGCCTGGTGCTGGAGCCGAAGACGCGGGTGGTCGAGCCGGAGGCGCTGATGGCGACGCTGTTCCGGGCGACGCAGTTGGAATCACGGTTTCCGCTGAACATGAACGTGCTGACCGCCGATCGCACGCCGCGGGTGCTGAACCTGCACCAGGTGCTGACGCAGTGGCTGGCGCATCGGCAGGAGGTGCTGGTTCGGCGCAACCGATATCGCTTGGCCGCGATCGAGCGGCGGCTGGAAATCCTCGACGGGTTCCTGGCGGTCTACCTCAACCTCGACGAGGTGATCCGCATCATCCGCAACGAGAACGAGCCGAAGACCGAGCTGATCCGCACCTTCTCGCTGACCGATATCCAGGCCGAGGCGATCCTCAACATGCGGCTGCGCAGCCTGCGCCGGCTGGAGGAGATGGAGATCCAGAAGGAGCACAAGAGCCTCACCAAAGAGCGCCGCGAGGTCCAGGCGCTGTTGGCCAGCGAGGACAAGCGCTGGGAGAAGATCGTCGGGGAGTTGGAGGAGGTCCGGAGGAAATTCGGCGACGGGCCGCTGGGCCGCCGCCGCACGGAACTGGCCGGGCCGCCGAAGGAGATTGACGTCGATCCCGACGCCTATGTCGAGCGCGAGGCAATTACCGTCGTGCTGTCCGACAAGGGCTGGCTGCGGGCGATCAAGGGCGCGGTGGCCGCTCCCGAGGAGCTGAAGTTCAAGGATGGCGACCGCCTCAAGCTGCTGGTGGCGTGCGAGACCACCGACAAGCTCTGCCTGTTCGCCACCAATGGCCGTGCCTATACGCTGAAGGCGGCCGAACTGCCGCGCGGGCGCGGCGATGGCCAGGCGATCCGGCTGCTGGCGGAGCTGACCAACGAGGACGATGTCACCACGCTGTTCATCTGGCGCGAGGGGGTGAAGTACCTGGTGGCCAGCAATACCGGGCGCGGCTTTGTCGTGAAATCCGACGACATGCTGGCGGAAAAGCGCACCGGCAAGACGGTGCTGAACCTCAAGCCCGGCGAGGAGGCGGCGTTCTGTGCCCCGGTGGCCGGCGACCATGTGGCCGTCGTGGGGACCAACCGCAAGCTGTTGGTGTTCCCGCTGGACCAGGTGCCAGAGATGGCGCGCGGCGGCGGGGTGATGTTGCAAAAATACAAAGATTCCGAGATTGCCGACATCAAGACTTTTGTCATTGCCGATGGCCTGACCTGGAAGCTTGGCGACAAGACTCGGACCGAGAGCAATCTGCGTGACTGGCTGGGCGAGCGGGCGCAGGCCGGGCGGCTGCCGCCGAACGGGTTTCCGAAATCCGGGAAGTTCGGCTGAGGTCAGCCGGTTTCAGTGAGGGCGGCGGCGACGGCCTTGGAGACGCGGATACCGTCTGGCGCGTCCGATGAGGTGAACAGCCCGGCGATGCGGCCATGGCGGTCGATCACGACCTTGTTGAAGTTCCAGTTCGGCTCCCAGCCGCGTGTGGCCTTGACCCAGCGGTAGAACGGGTGGGCGTCGGGGCCGCGGACCTTCAGGATCGCGGTCATCGGGAAGTCGATGCCGAAATTGGTTTCGCAGAATGACTTCACTGCGGCGGCGCTGTCGGACTCCTGGTTGAAGTCCTGGGACGGCACGCCGATGACGGTGAGGCCGCGGGATTTTTGGGCGGTGTGCAGTTTCTGCAGGCCGTCGTATTGGCTGGTGTAGCCGCAAAAGCTGGCGGTGTTGACCACCAGGACGACGCCACCCTTCAGCGCCGAGAGGGCGATGGTGTCGCCGTCGATGCCAGGAAAGCTGAAGTCCCAGGCAAGTTGTTCCATGCTCGTTCCCTTCGCGCCGGACACGCCGCCCAGCAGCATTGTTGCCCCCAGTAGGGCTCGCCGTGACTGGTCAGTCATAGCGCTCCTCCAGCCAGGGATCGGCGTTGTTGTGATAGCCGTTGCGTTCCCAGAAGCCCGGCCGGTCGCGTTCGGTGAATTCCACGCGCTGGATCCATTTGGCGGATTTCCACAGGTAAAGCCTGGGGATCAGCGCCCGGACGGGGCCGCCGTGTTCGCGGGTGATGGGGGCACCCTCCCAGGAGTGCACCAGGAAGACGTCCGCGCCGTCGAACTGGTCCCGGCGCAAATTTGTGGTGTAGCCGTCATAGGCGTGCAGGACGACATGGGCCGCACTTTCGCGCGGCTGCACCATGTCGACCAGGGTGCGGGCGGACACGCCACGCCAGCGGTTGTCGTAGCGCGACCACTGGGTGACGCAGTGCATGTCGGACACGCTGTCCTGTTGTGGGAGTGCCATGAATTCGGCCAGGCGCAGGCTGAGCGGATGGCGGACGGCGCCGTTGATGTCCAGGCGAAAGCGCGCCTCGGTGACATCGGGCTGGGCGCCGAGGTCAAGGACGGGCCAGTCGGTGGTCAGGCGTTGGCCGGGCGGCAGGCGGAGTTCGGGGGAGGCCGTGGCGCCGGTCAGCAGGCGGCCGTCGCGGGCCCAGCCACGCTTGGCCTCGACGAGCTTCTCGGCCTTGGGGCCGAGCACCGGGTCATCCATGCGTCCCTCCCTTGTCAGTCCGGCTCAATTGCGGCGCAACGCCGATCCGGCCGGCGCCAGCGGTTTCAGCCCGAGAAACGGCTCGACCAGCGGTCCCCACACCGCCGAGCCGCCGCGGGCGAAGAACAGGATGTGGCCGTCGCTGCCCCAGGCCGGCAGGCTGGCCAGCTGTGCCCGGCCGCCGGCGCCGGTGTAGGCGCGGTGCATGGTTTCGACCAGCCCGGGGCTGAAATAACTGTCATTGGCGGTGTAGACCCACAGCATCGGCGCACGGGCGGTGGTGCCGAAGCGGGCGGCGGCGCGGATCAGGGCGGGGGGTTCGCAAACCGCGTTGGCCACCCGGTTGAGGTGGCCGCCATCGCCGCCCGCCATGTTCACCAGGGCGGCGACGCGGGCATCATGCTGGCTGGACAGGGCGATCGCGGCCAGCCCACCGGCGGATTGGCCGACGACCACGACATGGTCCGGCGCGATGCCCGGCAGGGTGGTGGCATAGGTGATGGCGGCGCGGATGTCGCGGGCGGCCTCCAGCGAACCGACGGTGTAGTCGCGGGAAGGGGCGCAGGTGGGATAGCGCTCGGCCATGGTGCCGCCGGTGGCGCCGAAGCCGCGGCGGACCGGGATGAAGGTCGCCAGGCCGCGGTCGAGGAACCAGCGCACGGCCTCGGACTCGCAAGATGGCGGGACGTAGGCGGCGACTTCGGCGGCGACCGGCGACTTGCCGTGGTTGATGACAGCCAGGCGCTTGGCACCCTCGCCGCCGGGATGGCAGCTGCGCCCGAGGATCAGCCGGACCGTGCCGCCGGCCTCGGTGACCGGCAGCCAGTGATCCTGTTGCGCCCAGCGCCCGGCGGGTTGCGTCGCAGCACCGGCCCGGCGGTCGGCGGCCGGCTCGGCCGCGGCGCATCCGGCCAGCAGGGCCAGGCCGGCCAGCAGCAGGGCGGCGCAGCGGTGCTGCGCCATGGCTCAGCCTTTCTCGCGCATCAGCCGGGCCTTGTCGCGCTGCCAGTCGCGGGCGGCGACCGCGTGGCGCTTGTCGGCCTTGTTGCGGCCGGCACCGAGGCCGAGTTCGACCTTGGCGACACCGCGTTCGTTGAAGTGGATGTCCAGGGGGACCAGGGTCATGCCGTCGCGGCCGATGGCGCCGAGGAGCTGGTCGCGCTGCTTGGCCTTGACCAGCAGTTTGCGCGGGGCGCGCGGCTCGAAGCGGCTGAGGACGCCACCCTGGTATTCCGGGATGTAGCAGTTGAACAGGAACAGCTCGCCCTCGCGCTCGCCGGCCCAGGCCTCGGTGAGGGTGGCGCGGCCGTGGCGCAGGGATTTGACCTCGGGGCCCTTCAGCATGATGCCGGCCTCGAGGGTCTCCTTGATGGTGTAGTTGTAGCGGGCGCGGCGGTTCTGGGCCGCGATGCCGTGGCTGATCAGGCCGGATTTCTTCTTCGTGGCGGGGGCCATTGTGCTCTCCAAGAAAGAAAGGCCAGGGGCTTCGCCCCTGGACCCCAGCAGGGGGCCGAGCCCCCTGCACCCTCATATATAGGGGGCCTGGG
>CAMBRC010000096.1 GCA_945869965.1 Asaia bogorensis | reverse complement strand
TGTTGCGATCCGCCACGATGGCGGTCAGGACCTGACGGTCAGCTTCGGTGAGGTCGATCGTGGTGATCTTGCGCATCCGAGAGACTCGCATGCGCAGTCATCCAAGTGAATCCTGAATCGGATGTAACTGTCAGATTATATCCACTAGGCCGTTTCACCACTTCATCGCTCGCCCTCGCGGCAGCACTCACAATCGGAATTCTGACGCCGCCCCCCGCCAAGGCGGCCGGCATCGGCCTGCTGATCCTGGAAGGCAGCGATTCGCAGACCATTCACGGCCTCGACCCGTACAGCACCAACTTCCTGAACGGAATGTCGACCTTCTCGACCACGCCCTTGCTTCCGATCGCCATCCTCAACGCCGACCCGGTCGGCACCCCCACCGTCGGCAAGTCGTTAATTGGTTCAATACCGACTCTGGCCACCATGCTGGCGAGCTACTCCGGCATCTATATCGCCTCCCCCGATGGCTGCTGCGACGAGTCGCCGCTGAGCCCCGCCGAGGGCACCATCATCCGCGGCTTTCTGGAAGCCGGCCGCAGCGTGGCCATCGAAGACTACCAGGGCGGCGCACAGTTCGACGTCGTCATCGGCAACACCGGCGCCGGCGCCGGCACCGCGAATGCACACGTCGATGGCTTCGGCGGTGGCACCAACAACCTGGGCGGCTGTTTCGACGACAACATCGTCGCCGCTGGCGGCGCGGCACTGATGGGTGTGCCGATTGGCGACCCCGTTCCGAACCTGAGTTGCTTCGGCCATCAGGCTTACGAAGCGGCGTTTTTCGACGCGCTGGGCCTGACCACCTACATCGTGACCAACCCGGCGCTCCCGACACACAATGTCGTGATCTCCAACGGCGGCGGCGGTCTGATCGAGGTGATCACCACCCCCGAACCCGTCTCCATGCTCCTGCTCGGCACCGGCATCGTCGGCCTGGGTTTCGCCCGCCGCCGTCGCGCCTGACACCACCGCCTCGCCCACACGTTTTGGCCGGCGAAGCACCGCTTCGCCGGCTTTTTCGTGTCATATCGCCAGAAAACGCACCATCCGGCGACAGCCGGCCAAGCCGGGCCGATGACCCCGCCGCCCGCGCACGACAGACGGCGTATGGTTACCCGCCCCACCAGGGGCATTTGACAATTACCCGTTTTTTCATGTCCTATTGGATCTCTATTTCACATATTGAAATGCGCAAATATGCGAGGCGCTCCATGAAACCAGCCGCCGCCCTCGGCCTCGGCCTCGCCCTGGCCCCCATGCCAACCGCCGCCCAACCCCTGCTTGTCGCCCAAGCCTGCCTCGGCTGCCACGGCCCCGCCAGCGCCCCAATCCCCCCCCTCGCCGGCCGCCCCGCCGCCGAATTGCTGGCCGCCCTGGACGCCTACCGCGACGGCACCCGCCCCGGCACCATCATGCTCCGCATCGTCCGCGGCTACACCCAGGCCGAGATGGCCGCCGCCGCCGCCCAGTTCGCCGCCATGCCAGCCGGCATCCCGCAATGAATACCACGCTCTCCCGCCGTGGTTTCCTGGCCGCCGCCTCAGCTGCCACAATCGCCACCCCATCCATCGCCAAAGCCCAAGCCACCCAAGGAGCCATGGCCCGCCTCGTCATCATCGGCGGCGGCTTCGGCGGCGCCTCCGCGGCAAAATTCGCCCGCCTCGCCTACCCCTGGCTCGACGTCACCCTCATCGAGCCCCAACCCAGCATCGTCACCTGCCCTTACGCCAACCTCGTCCTGGCGGGCACCCGCACCCTCGCCAACATCACCCATTCCTTCGACGCCCTGCGCGCCCGCGGCGTCCACATCATCCACGACTGGGTCGACGGCATCGACCCCGCCGCCAAAACCCTGCGCCTGCGCACCGGCCCCACCCTGTCCTACGACCGCATGATCCTCTCCCCCGGCATCGCCCTGCGCTGGGACGCCATCCCCGGCTACACCCAGGCCGCCGCCGAGCGAATGCCGCACGCCTGGCTCCCCGGCAACGGCGCCCAAACCCTGCTTTTACGCCGCCAACTCGAAGCCATGCCCGACGGCGGCGTCGTCGGCATCAGCATCCCCGCCAACCCCTACCGCTGCCCGCCCGGCCCGTACGAGCGCATCAGCATGATCGCCCACTACCTCAAGCACCACAAACCGCGCGCCAAAATCCTCGCCCTGGACGCCAAGGACAGCTTCTCCAAACAAGCCCTCTTCCAGGACGGCTGGAAAGAACTCTACGGCGACATGATCGAATGGGTCCCGCTCAGCCGCGACGGCCGCGTCACCCGCGTCGACCCCGCCGCCATGACCCTGGAAACCGAATTCGGCACCCGCCACAAAGTCGACGTCGCCAACATCATCCCCCCGCAATCCGCGGCGAGCATCGCCATCACCGCCGGCCTGGCCGACCGCGCCGGCTGGGTCCCCGTCTCGCCGCGCACTTTCGAGTCAAAAGCCGCCCCGGCCATCCACGTCGTCGGCGACGCCAATAACGGCGCCCCCATGCCGAAATCCGGCTTCGTCGCCAACAACACCGCCAAACACGCCGTCGCCAGCGCCGCCGCAATGCTACGCGGCGAACCCCCACCCGAACCCGTCTATTTCAACACCTGCTACAGCCATGTCGGCACCGATTACGGCATCTCGATCGTCGGCATCTTCCGCGCCACCGAGACAGCCTTCACCGAACAACCCGACACCGGCGGGCCATCCCCGCGCGGCCCCCTGCCCGCTCAGCGTGCCGCCGAGGCCGCCTACGCCGATGCCTGGTACCGCAGCATCACCCAGGACAGCTTCGGCTAAACCCGCGCCTTAGGCCCGGCGCCGCCGCAGCAACCCGCCCAGCCCAATCGCCGTGCCGAACAGCACCAGGCTCGCCGGCTCCGGAACCGTCTCGATCGCGCTGAACGTGTAGTCAACCTCAACCGTCGGCGACCACTGCATGAAATTCTGCGAGCCGCTGATGTCGGCGATCGGAGAGCCGCCGAGCTGTGAGGTGGTGATGCTGGCCGTATAGCCGGTGATCGCCGCGGTCAAATCCACCGTGCCGCCCCCGGTGAACGCGTCGAGATCGACCTGCAACGTCAGGCTGACAAAGTTCGGCGTCAGGAAATTCATCGGATGCGTGCCAAAATCCACCTCCGAGCAGCCCGCCCCGGACAACTGCACAGAGCAAGTCGCGCCGGACATCGCCGAACCGCTGAACAACGCCCCGGCCGCCCGGCTCAGCGACAGCCCGCCCGACTGGCTGACAGTCACCGAGTCGCCAAACTCGCCACCCCCGATCGAGGCAATCGAAAGATGCGAAATGGCAAAGGACGGCACCGTGATCGTCACCGCCGTCAGCGTCCCCAGCGCCGGATTGAACTGCTGGAACGCGAAAACGTCGCTCTCCGGCCCACCACCGGTCACGCTGAAACTGTGCGACTGCGGCACCGCCTCGGCAAATCCCGCCCCGCCCAGCAACACCCCGGCGCCAACCGCCACCGCCAATGCCGCCTCACGCACCGCACCGCTCAAACCGTTCGCTTCCATCGCCGTCAATCCCATCACGCAATGCCTAAACTACCCCAGCGTATGCACAATCCATACCATATAATAAAATCAATGCGTTAACGCCAGCACCTTTAACCTTTGTAAGCTAGGCTTTACACACATTTGCGTGTATCGCCGCCCGCAGAACCAAACGCGCCAAAACCCCTTACACCGTTGCGGATCAGCCATGGACCTGCGCTCAGCCCTCGACACCATCGCCTTCCCCGCCCTCATGGCCGGCCCCTCCGCCGAGCTGATGGCCCTGCAACGCCAGTTCGACGCCAGCCAGTTCTGGCCCGCCCCGCAAATGCGCGCCGCCCAAGCCACCCAGCTCCGCCTGCTCCTCCAACAAGCCGCCACCATCCCCTTCCACGCCGCCCGCCTCAAAACCGCCGGCCTCCTCCCCATCCCAACCGACGACGCCGAATTCTGGGCCGCCTGGGCCAGATTGCCCCCGCTCCGCCGCCGCGACCTCCAGGACCAGGGCCCCGCCCTGCATGCCCCCGCCACCCCGCCAGCCCACGGCCCCATCAGCGAAGTCGCCTCCGGTGGCTCCACCGGCCAACCCGTGCGCGTCCGCAAAGCCGCCCTCGAACGCATGCTCTACAACGCCGTGCTGGTCCGCGAGGAAATCTGGAACCGCCCCAACCCGCGCGGCACCATCGCCCGCCTGCGCGGCATCCCGCCAGGCTTCACCCCGGACCAAACCGCCCAAGCCCGCACCCCCCAAGGCCTGATGCTCCCGGATTACGGCCCGCCCCTGGCCCAGCTCTGGCAAACCGGCCCGGTCGGCCTGATGGACGCCATCCTGCCGCTTTCCGTCCAGGCCGATTTCATCGCCGCGCTCCAGGCCGAATACCTGTTCATGTTCCCCTCCAGCCTGCGCGCCCTGCTCGCCCATTGCCGCGACCACGCCGTCACCTTCCCCGCCCTGCGCAGCGCCTGGACCCTCAGCGAAGTGGTCGACCCCGCCCTGCGCGCCCTGGCCCGCGAAGTCCTCGGCGTGCGCATCATCGACAACTACAGCGCCGCCGAATGCGGCTACATCGCCCTGCAATGCCCGGAATCCGACGCCTATCACGTGCAATCCGAAACCGTGCTGGTCGAAATCGTCGACGCCGCCGGCGCCCCTTGCCCGCCAGGCCAAACCGGCCGCGTGCTGGTCACCCCGCTGCACAACTTCGCCATGCCGCTGCTGCGCTACGAAATCGGCGACGAATCCACCTTCGGCCCGCCCTGCCCCTGCGGCCGCCACCTGCCCGTCCTCACCGCAATCCACGGCCGCGTGCTGGACCACATGGTCCACGCCAACGGCGAACGCCGCCGCCCGGATATCCAGCACTACCCGCTCTCGCGCATCGCCAAACTGCGCGAGTTCCAAATGATCCAACGCAGCCGAACCCGCGTCGAAATGCTGATGATCGTCGCCCGCCCCCTCGACCAGACCGAGGAAACCATGGTCCGCGAAGCCCTGGCCAAAACCTTCGGCCCGAACCTGACCTTCGACCTGACCTACGTCGAAACCATCCCCCGAACCCAAGCCGGCAAACTGCGGCCGTTCATCTGCGAGGCCGTGTAGGCAAGCAAGGCTGGGGCTTTGCCCCAGACCCCACCAGGGTCCGAGACCCTGGACCTCAACTCTTTAGCGCCTTCGGCAAGGGGGGGCGTCGAGGCCTTCATGCAGGCCTCAACGCCCCCCCTTGCCGAAGGCGCTCAACGGATGGGGGTCTGGGGCCTCAGGCCCCAGCGGGTCCAGGGCAGAGCCCTGGCCTTCCTTCCCTGCTCAGCCCAGCCGATAAGGCGCCGCCGCCTCGTCAAACGCCGGATACCCCAGCACCTCGCGATGCACTGCCCCCGGCAGCGCCAGGTCGCAAGCCGCTTCACCGGCCTTCAACGCGGCCAACCCCTGCATCATCGCATTGATCGCCGGCGACAGCATGATCGTCGGATAGGTCCCGATCTTCAGCCCGATCGACTCCGCCTCCTTGCGCGTCGGCATCCCCGCCGGCCCCGGCGACAACACGTTGAACGCCGGCTTCCCCCCCGCGGCTTCGACGCCCTTGCGATGCTCATCGAGACCGACTGGGCTATCCAGGAACAGGATATCCGCCCCCTCCTTCACATACATCTCAATCCGCGCCAGCGCCTCGTCCAGCCCTTGGGTCGGCCGGCAATCCGTCCGCGCCAAAATCAAAATCCCCGACTCCTTCGCCGCCTCCACCGCCGCGCGAACCTTCATCCGCGCCTCGTCGCGGCTGATGCACGGCTTGCCCGCCGACGTCAGCGCCCGCGGCGTGATCTTGTCCTCGATCAGGATCGCCGCCGCCCCGGCCCGGCCATACGCCTTCACCGTCCGCATGACATTCATCGGATTGCCATACCCATGGTCGCCATCCGCCAGCACCAGCGTCTGCGGTGCCGACTGGCGCACCATGTTGAAACTGTCGAACATCTCGGCAAACGAAATCAAATCCAGGTCCGGCCCGCCCAGCCTGGACGCCGCGCAGCACGAACCCGACAGGAACGCCGTCTCGAAACCGGCCTTCGCCGCCAACTGCGCGGTCAAACCGTCCCACACCGCCGGCATCGGAATAAAGCCAGGCTTGGCCAACAACGCGCGCATGCGCTCAGGTGCGGTGGACATCTTGTGCGTTTCCTCGTGTTGCAACGTGACACCCAAACGCTAGACGCAATCGGCCAGACCTCCAAGAGAGCTAGGCGCTACAGTCTCAAGCCGCAGGAAGATTCTTCTTTTTGTGAACAAAAAGAAGCAAAAAAACTTTATTCATCAGAGCCTTAGGCCGAATAAGCGCGGCGCCATCCGGCATCTCTCCGCCGCTCTGAAAAAAATCAAAATGTGCCTTGCACCGGCTCATGTGGTGCTATATATTAACTACTAATGTTAATGCACACCCCGCCCTTGGCGCACCAGTTCGCTGGCTCACGCGCCGCTCCCCCCCTGGACCACCAAGGGGGAATGCTGTCCGAAGCCCTGCACGCCCTGATCACGGCTATTTTCGCCCGCATCTTCGACCGCCTGGAGGAACTCATCCGCCGCTGGCAAGCCGGCGAACTCCCCATCCCGCAGCCCCGCCCCGCCGCCCATCGGGACTCCGCGCCCCAAAAATCCGCCAAACCCAGCGTCCGCCGCCAGCCCCGCACGCCCCGGGACTCCCGCGCCCGCCGCCCGCAACCGGCCACAACCCGCGCCGCATCGCTCCCGCACCCCCTGGGCCAAACCCCCGTCGCCCGACCATTGCCCAGCACCACACGCCCCCGCCAAGCGCGCGACCCTCCCCTCCATCGCCCCACGATCAAAAACACCCCCAAAGCCCCCCAAAGCAGCCACACCATAATTGTTCCACTTCCATTTTATTCCGATAAAAACCCGACAATCCCCATCTCTTCAAATATTTAAGGTCCAGGGGCTTGGCCCCTGGCGGGTCTGGGCAGCGCCCAGTCTTCCTCCCCCTTTTCCCCTCCCCCCTCCACCGGGTACACAGGGCAAAACCAGGAGGCAGCCATGGCGATCTACGAGATGCGCACCTACACCCTGCACGTCGGCAAGATGGCCGAGGCCACCAGGCTCTACCAGGAGCTCGGCTTCCCCGCCCTCGCCAAGGGCGGCCACGACGCCAACCTGGTCGGCTATTTCGTCACCGACACCGGCATGCTCAACCAGCTCGTCCATCTCTGGAAATTCACCGACGACGCCGCCCGCCGCGACCACTGGAAAGCGGTCTACGCCAACAAGGACTTCATCGAGGGCTTCGCCTCAAAGTTCCGCCCCTTGCTCGCCAGCCAGGAAGTCAAGCTCCTCACCGCCGCCCCCTGGGGCCCCCACCCATGACCGACTGGACGCAGCTCTCCGCCGCCATCGCCCAGGCCTCCGACGCCAAACTGGGCGTGGCCGTCATCGCCCCCCCTGATGGAAAGAATGGCGGCACAAGCTTCGCCCATGACGCCGACCGCCGCTTCGTCGCCGCCAGCACGGTAAAAATCCCGATCATGGTCGAACTCTTCCGCCGCATCGACCAGGGCCGCGACTCGCTCGACCACATCCACGTCCTGCGCGCCGAGGAGAAATCCACCGGCGGCGGCGTGGTCAAGGAGCTGCACCCCGGCATCACCTTCACGGTGGCCGACCTCTGCTACCTGATGATGGCGATCTCCGACAATTCCACCACCAACATCCTGATCGACCGCGTCGGCATGGCCGAAACCAACGCCACCATGCAATCGCTCGGCATGACCCATTCCGTGCTCGGCCGCCCCATGCGCGGCCGCCCGCCGCTCCCAGGCGAAAGCGAGAACTGGGCCGTCCCCAGCGAATACGCCACCCTCATCGCCGCCCTCTTCGCCAACACCGCCGCCTCCCCCGCATCCTGTGCCGCGATGATCGGCCAGCTCGAAAAACAGACCAACGACCGCCGCATCGCCCGCCACCTGCCGCGAACCGATCGCCCGCGCTGGGGCAGCAAGACCGGCAGCCTGCCCGGCGTCGTCAACGATGTCGGCTTCATCATGACCCCGCACGGCCCGCTGATCCTCTCGGTCTACGTCGAAATCGCCGACCCCAACGCCGGCGAGGCGATCATCGGCGACATCGCCCGCGCCGCCCTCGCCGCCGTCACATAGGGTCCACACCATGATCGTGATGGCCCCCGGCAGCACCCAGGTGCTCGAAGAACGCGTCGCCGAGGCGGCGCAACTGCTGCGCCTGCTGTCCAACGAACGCCGCCTGCTGGTAATGTGTCATCTCTTGGTCCACGGCGAAATGTCCGTCGGCGCCCTGGCCGAAGCCGTCGGCCTGGCCCAGCCCGCCCTGTCGCAACACCTGGCGATGATGCGCAGCCAGGGCCTGCTCGCCACCCGTCGCGCCGCCCAGACCATCCACTACCGCGTCGCCGACCCCAAGGCCGGGCGCATCGTCGAAGTCCTGCACGAACTGTTCTGCCCACCGATCTAGCTTGCCATCCGCATCGCGCGCTACATCTAGAGACCAAGACATCAGCGGCGAGGACGCCAGACCATGGACCACATCATCGGACAGACCCCGGCCCCCGGGGCGACCCCCGGAGCCGGCCCAACCCCCGGCGCCGCCATCATCATCGATGGCAACCAGGCGACCTTCATGGCCGACGTCGTCGAGGCGTCGCGCACCATCCCGGTGCTGGTCGATTTCTGGGCCACCTGGTGCGGCCCCTGCAAGACCCTGACCCCCACCCTGGAAAAGGTGGTCCGCGCCGCCGGCGGCCGGGTCAAGCTGGTCAAGATCGACATCGACGCCAATCGCGGCCTGGTCCAGCAACTGACCCAGCTCGGCCTGCCGCTGCAATCGGTGCCCACTGTCGCCGCCTTCTGGAAAGGTCAAATCGCCGACCTGTTTCAAGGCGCCCTGCCGGAATCCGACGTCAAGCGCTTCATCGAGACCCTGCTGAAGAACGCCGGCGGCTCGATGCCCACCGCCGACCTGGTGGCCGAGGCCAAGAAGGCGCTCGAAGACGGCAACCCCCAGGAAGCCGCCGGCCTCTACAGCGAAGTGCTTGAACAGGAAGGCGAAAACCCCGAGGCCTGGGGCGGCCTGGTGCGCGCCCTGCTGGCCCTGGGCGACACCGAACAGGCGCGTGACGCGCTAGAACAGGTGCCGGAAAAGATCGCCGAGCACCCCGAGGTGACCGGCGCCCGCAGTGCCCTTTCCCTCGCCGAGGAAGGCAAGATCGCGCGCGAAAAACTCGGCGCCTTCGAAGCCGCCCTGGCCGCCGACCCCGCCGATCACCAGGCGCGCTACGACCTCGCCACCGCCCTGAACGCCATGGACAAGCGCGCGGAAGCCGCCGACGCCCTGCTGGAGATCATGCGCCGCCAGCGCAGCTGGAACGAAGACGCCGCCCGGCTGCAGTTGTTGAAATTCTTCGAGGCCTGGGGCTTCGACGACGAAGCCACCATGGCGGCCCGGCGCAAGCTGTCCGCCCTGTTGTTCCGCTGAGCGCCACCGTCCCAGGCGCACCGATGGATCCGTTCCAGCCTGGCCTCGATGAACTGCCGGCCGAGTTCCCGGTGTTCCCGCTCGCGGGCGCCTTGCTGCTGCCGCGCGGCAAGCTGCCGCTGAACGTCTTCGAGCCGCGCTACCTCGCCCTGGTCGAGGATGCCCTGGCCACCGGGCGTGCCTTCGGCATGATCCAGCCCGACCCGCAGCAACTGGCGGGGCCGACCGGGCCGGGTCTCTACCGGATCGGCTGCCTCGGCCGGCTGTCCTCGTTCAGCGAGACCGATGACCGGCGCTATCTGATCACGCTTTCCGGCATGGTGCGCTTCGCGGTGGTCGACGAGCTGGCGATGCGGCGCGGCTTTCGCCGGGTGCGCGGCGATTTCTCGCCCTTCGCCGCCGACCTCGCGCCTGCCCCCGAGGCACCGGATTTCGACCGCGAAGGCCTGCTGGCGGCGCTGCGCGGCTATTTCCAGCACCGCGGCTTCGACGCCAACTGGGACGCGATCGGCAAGATGCCCGACGACACCCTGGTGGTGACGCTGGCCATGGTCTGCCCCTTCGACCCCGCCGAGAAACAGGCGCTGCTGGAAGCCCCTGCCGAGGCGGACCGGGCACGCACCTTGCGCACCCTGCTGGAAATCAACACCCACCAGCCAACCGAGCCCGACGGCCCGGTGCGGGCGAGCTGAGCCGGAGAACGCCCGATGTCCGATACCCCCGTGCCGGTCGACCCACGGCTGCTGGAAATCCTGGTCTGTCCGCTGACCAAGGGGCCGCTGGAATACGACCGGGCGGCCAACGAGCTGATCAGCCACAGCGCCCGGCGCGCCTATCCGATCCGCGACGGCATCCCGATCATGCTGGCCGAAGAAGCGCGGATGCTGGACGACGACAGCTGATGCCCACACCCACCGAGATCCGTCTGCGCCGCGCCGAAAAGCTGCTGGAAGTCGATTTCGACGACGGCGTGCGCTTCACCTTGCCGGCCGAATACCTGCGGGTGGAAAGCCCGAGCGCCGAGGTCCAGGGCCACGGGCCGAACGAGCGCCGCACCATCGCCGGCAAGCGCAATGTCGGCATCACCGGGGTCGAGCCAGTCGGCAACTACGCGGTGCGGCTGTTGTTCGATGACGGCCACGACACCGGCATCTTCTCCTGGGACACGCTGTACGCCCTGGGGCGCGACCGCGGCGGCAAGTGGGAGGCCTACCTTGCCGCGTTGAAGGCCGGACGGCTGAGCCGCGACGCCTAGTGCGCGACATCGCCGTCATCGGTGCCGGCGTGGCCGGACTGGCGGTGGCGGCCCGGCTGGCGCGCGACGGCAACCGGGTGCGGTTGATGGAACGCGTCGCCGCCCCGCGTCCGCTCGGCGCCGGGCTGTTGTTGCAGCCGACCGGGCTGGCGGCGCTGGCGCGGCTGGGGCTGCGCGACGCCATCTTGGCGCTGGGGGCGCCGATCCAGCGGCTGGAAGGGCGCAGCCTCGCCGGGCGGGCGATCTTCGACCTGCGCTATGACGATCTGACGCCGGGTCTGTCCGGCCTGGGGGTGCATCGCGCCATGCTGCACCGGGTGCTGTGGGACGATTTCGTCGCCAGCGGGGCGGCGCTGGAGACGGCGGCCGAGGTTGTGGCCTTGCAGCCGGCGGCGGGAGGCGGTGCCTGTCCGGTGAGTGCGGACGGGCGGGTGCATCCGCGCGCCGACCTGGTGATTGATGCCGCGGGTGCCCATTCGCAGTTGCGGGCGCTGCTCGGCGGACGCGCCGCGCGGCCGTTTGAGTTCGGCGCAATGTGGACGGTGGTGGCGGATACCGGCTTCGCACCGGCGACGCTGGCGCAGCGCTATGGCGGGGCGCGGATCATGCTCGGGCACCTGCCGGTCGGGCGCATCGCGGCCGGGGGAGCGCCCTTGGCGGCAGTGTTCTGGAGCCTGCGGCGGGCGGAGATGGCAGGTTGGGCCGATGGGTTTACGGTCTGGCGCGACAACGTGGCGGGGCTCTGGCCGGCGCTGGCGCCCGCGTTGGCGGATGTGACGGGGCCGGACGCATTCGCACCGGCGAGCTACGCCCAGTTCACCGCGCGGCGGCCGTTTGGCGATGGGCTGGTGCTGATCGGCGATGCCGCGCACGCCACGTCGCCACAGATGGGCCAGGGGGCGAACCAGGGGCTGGTCGACGCTGTCGTGCTTGCCGATGCACTGGCCGGCACGGCGGATACCGCGGCGGCGCTGGCGAATTATGCCGCCGCGCGGCGCGGTCACGTGCGGTTCTACCAACTGGCCAGCCTGGTCATGACGCCGCTGTTCCAGTCGCGCTCGCGGCTGTTGGGGGCGGCGCGGGACGTGGTGTTTCCGCTGTTGCCGCGCCTGCCGTGGCTGCGGCGCGAGATGGTGCGCACGCTGGCGGGGCTGAAGACCGGGATGCTGGACGGCGCCGAAGCCGCGGCGATCGTCGATGCCGCGATTAGCCGGGCAGCACAAGCAGCGCGGTGAGGCCGCCGGCCAGGACCGCTAGGAGATCGCGGCCGGACAGGGCGACGCAGCCCTCGGTCGGGCCATAATCAGGGCGCGCGAGATGCAGGAAGATCGCCGAGCCCCGGCCCGGCACCACCGGCGCGTCATTCCAGCCGAGCTCGGCGACGATGTCGTACAGCGCGTCGTCGCGCCACATGCGCTCGTGGCTCGCGTCGAACGGCAGGCGCACCAGGCGGTTGTACTCGGCGTGGGCCGGTGCATCGCACCAGCCATCGTCCGGCGCGATCGGCACGCGTTGCAGGGCGGCGCGCGGGATCGGGCCGCGATCGGCGCGGTAGAACAGCCGGCGCAGCTTCAGCAGGGCGGCGGGGGTGGCGCCGTCACCCTCGTGCTTGCGCTGTGCCGCGATCACGCCGGCGCGGCCGAGGGCACAGCGCAGGCGCTGGCCCTGGAACAGCATCTGGCCGTCGGCGGTGACGACCGCCTCGCCGGGGGCGGCGGACATCAGCGCAAGGGGAGGTCGAGCAGGTGGCCGAAGCGGGCGGCCTTGGTGGCCAGATAGTGGTCGTTGACGCCGTTGGGGGCGATCTCGTGCGCCTCACGCACCACCGAACGCAGGCCGCATTGCTGCAGGCCGGCGACCTTGTCGGGGTTGTTGGTCAACAGCCGCACCGCATCGATGCCGAGCTCGCGCAGCATGGTGGCGGCGACCTGGAAATTGCGCTCGTCCGCGCCCCAGCCCAGGGCGCGGTTGGCGTCCACCGTGTCCAGCCCGCGATCCTGCATGGTGTAGGCGCGCAGCTTGTTCATCAGGCCGATGCCGCGCCCTTCCTGGGCGAGGTACAGCAGCACGCCGCCGCCCTCGGCCGCCATGCGGGCCAGCGCGCCGCGCAGCTGCGGGCCGCAATCGCAGCGCAGGCTGCCCAGCAGGTCGCCGGTGAAGCATTCGGAATGGACGCGCACCAGCGGCGCCTCGCCCCGGGCGGCGGCGTCCTCGGGCCGGCCGACCAGGATCGCCATGTGCTCGATGCCGGCATCCGGGGCACGGAAGGCGACGATGCGGGCATCGGGCGCGCCGTCGAGCGGCACCGGCACCTCGGCGACACGGCGCAGGGCGAGTGCGGATTCCATCGGGTGGGCCAGCACCGCGTCGGCCGCGACCGCGACCAGGCCGAGGGCCGCGGCGCGGGCCACGGCGTCGGGCCCCGCGGGAGCGACGAGCACGGCGGGCAGCAGGCGGGCGAGTTTTGCCAGCGCCAGGGCGGCCGAGGCCAACGCGGGGCAATGCGACGCACGCAGCGGCGGCTCACGCAGCATCTGCGGTGCCGTGGGGTCGGCGAGGCCGAGCAGGATTTCGGGTGACATCAGTGCCGGGGCGGTGCGCAGGGCGACCACGTCATCGCCGGCGGCCGGTCGGCGCAGCACCGCGGCGGCACGCGCCGGGGCGAGCAGCAGCAGGGGAGGTGCTGCCGCCAGGTCGGCGAACTCGGCCAGGCCGCGCGCACCGGCGGTTTCGGCCGGCAACAGCACCAGGGGCGCATCGCCGAGCAACAGGACCGGCGTGCCGCGGCGCAGTTCACCGGCGGCACGGTTGACCGCGCGTTGGCGCATCAGGCCGTCCGGCTCACGCCGGAGGTCGGCAATCGGCTCGATTGGCAGTCGGTCGGCTGGGTTCATCAGGGCCCCGGGTAACTCGCGCTGAGATAGCATGGATCGTATTCGTGGCGAAAACAGCGCCTGTCTAGGCATCGGCGCCACATAGCGCCTATACAGGCATCGCATCCAGGCAGATGCATACGGGGCAGAAAAAACAATGCTCCCGTGCATCCTCTGCACGGGCTGACGCGTATCTACCAGATTGCGGCGCCTCGGCCGCGACGACCAGCTTTGGCTTGATGTTTCGGTTTGTTGTTGCGCGAGGCGTTCGGTGTGGCCAGGGTGGGGGAATCCCACCGGGAGAAGGAGCGAGTGCATGGCGGGCGAACGGCCCATCCTGATCGTAGATGACGATCAGGCGCTGCGGGCAATCCTGATGGAACAGTTGGCTTTCGACGGCGAATTCACCGCCCATGAGGCCGCGACGGCCGGAGAGGCCGAGGCACGGCTGGTCTCCGGCAACGAACGCTACGACGCGCTGATCCTGGATGTCGGGCTGCCGGATGGCGACGGGCGCGACCTGTGCGCGCGGCTGCGGCGGGCCGGGGTCAAGGTGCCGATCATCATGCTGACCGGCTCGGACGAGGAAGCCGACATCGTGCGGGGGCTGGATGCCGGGGCGAATGATTACATCGCCAAGCCGTTCCGCCTGGCCGAGCTGCTGGCCCGGCTGCGGGCGCAACTGCGCACCTTCGAGAACAGCGAGGACGCGGTCTTCACCATCGGGCCCTATACCTTCCGCCCGGCCGCCAAACTGCTGCAGGACCCCGCGCGCAACCGCAAGATCCGGCTGACCGAAAAAGAAGCCGCGATCCTGAAATTCCTCTACCGCGCCGGCAGCCGGCCAGTGCAGCGCCAGGTGCTGCTGAACGAGGTCTGGGGATACAACGCGGCGGTGACCACGCATACGCTGGAAACCCATATCTACCGCCTTAGGCAGAAAATCGAACCCGATCCGTCCAACTCCCGCCTGCTGATCACCGAAGGCGGCGGATACCGGCTCGACCCCGTCGGCGTTAAGGCCGCCATCGCCTAGGGCGGGGGCTGGAGGAAGGAAAGCCAGGGCTCTGCCCTGGACCCGCTGGGGCCTGAGGCCCCAGACCCCTATCCGTAAGGGCCTTCGGCTCAGGGGGGCATCGCGGCCTTCCCCACGGCCTCGACGCCCCCCTGAGCCGAAGGCCCTTCATGGTTGAGGTCCAGGGTCTCGGACCCTGGTGGGGTCGAGGGGCAAAGCCCCCGCCTTGCTTCCTTCAGCCTCCTCCCTTGGGCCGATGCAGGGCTAACCCCGCGGCGGCGAGCATGAGGGTCATGCCGGCGGCGTCGATGGGGGTGACTCGTTCGTCAGCCAGGGCGATGCCGAGCAGGACGGCGACGATAGGGGAGATGAAGGCGTAAGTGCCGACGCGGCCGGCGCCCCAGTCGCGCATCAGGCGGAAGTAGATGATGGTGGCGCCGAGCGAGGCGGGCAGCAGGAGGTACCACCAGGCGGCCCAGGCGATGGGGCTCCATTGCAGGTAGGCGGCATCGCGGGCGCCGGGTTCGAGGGCGAGGGCGAAGACCAGGAGGATGATGCCGCCGATGAAGTTGGTGATGGCCACGAGGTGGACGGGCGGCAGGGTGCGCATCAGCGGACGGGCGGCGACCGAGGCGTAGCAGTAGGCGAGGTTGCCGAGGACCACGCCGGCGGCGCCGAGGAGTTCCAGGGTGTCCAGGTCGCCGACCGCGGCTTTGGGGCCGTACAGGACGAGAACGCCGGCGACGCCGACGGCCAGGGCGGCGAGGTGACGGCGGCTAAAGCGCTCCTGTCCCAGCATGGCGGCGAAGGCGACCATGGCGATGGGGGTGAGGGCGGAGTTCAGGACGGCGGCGAGGCCGCTGGAGATGTGGCGCAGGCCATAGAGCATGATCACGGCGTTGAGCGGGATCATCATGACGGAGACCCAGATGATGCGGCCCCAGAGGCGCGGGGGGATGCGCACCGGGGTGCCGCGCAGGGCGAGGAAGACCAGCAGCGCGGCGCCGGCGACACTCCAGCGCAGGCCGGAGAACAGGCCGGGCGGCACTTCGGCGGTGCCGGCCTTCATCGCCAGCCAGTTGGTGCCCCAGACGAGGCAGAGGAAGAGGAACAGGCCGCGCTGGATGGCGGCGGGGGACAGCGCCATGGGGGGTCTTCGCGGCGGGGGAGGCTCTTGATAGCTCACCGCCCGGCGGGTGCGGCCTGTTGTGTCGGCATGGCGGGGTGGCGTGGGGCCGGGTGGCGCGGGCGGGTCAGCCGAGCAGCGTGCGCAGGTCGTCCCAGGCGAAGGCGGTTTCGGTGCCGGGCCAGTCGCGGCGGTCGGGAAGCGGGCGGTGATGGACGATGCGGCCGCCCAGCGCGGTGTAGAACGCCGCGGCGATGGTGTTGCCATCCAGGACCCATAGGGTGGCGGCGTGGTGGCCCTGGGCGAGCAGGTGGCGCGCGGCCTGGGCCATGAGGCGGCGGCCCAAGCCTTGGCGGTGGGCGGCGCGCAGGAGGTAGACGGCGTAGATCTCGCCGGGGAAGGGCAGGATGTCAGGCTCGCGCTGCGGGCCGGCGGCGGCGAAACCCTGGAGGGTGCCGGCGGAGTCGCGGGCCAGCCAGACCGCTTCGCCGGCGTTCAGCACGCGGGTCCACATGGCGGCGCGCTCGGCGGAGTCGAGTGCGTCCAGCACCGCGGCGGGCACGATGGCGGGATAGGCCTCGCGCCAGGCCTGGACGTGAACCCGGCCGAGTTCGGCGGCGTCGGCCGGGGTGGCGGCGGCGATGATCACGCGGCGCGGGCGGCGGCGGCGAAGGCGGCGACCAAGGCCGGGTCCTTGAGGCCGGGCTGGCGCTCGACGCCGGAGGAGACATCCACAGCGGGAGTGCCGGTGGCGCGGATGGCTTCGGCGACGTTGGCTGGGGTCAGGCCGCCGGCCAGCAGCCACGGGGCGGGGGCCTGCCAGCCGGCCAGGAGCGACCAATCGAAGGTCGCGGCATTGCCACCGGGGCGCGTGGCGCCGGGGGGTGGTTTGGCCTCGATCAGGAAGCCGTCCATGCCCCGGGCGGTGCGCGGCAGGTCGGCTTGCGTGGCGACGCCGACCGGCTGCCAGACCGGCAGGGCGAAGCGGGCGCGGATGGCGGCAAGGCGGGGCAGGTCGGCGTAGATTTGCAGGATGTCGAGCTTCACCTCGGCCAGCACCGCGGCGATCTCGGCGTCATCCGGCTTGACGAACAGGCCGACGCGGGTTGGCACGCCGGGCCGGGCGGCCAGGGCCGCGGCTTGGCGCGCGGTCACGTGGCGCGGCGAGGCGGGGAAGAAGTTGAAGCCGATCCAGTCGGCGCCGATGGCGATCGCGGCGTCCATGCCCTCGGTGGTGGTGATGCCGCAGATCTTGATGCGGGAGGTCATGGGGTCGCCCCGGGCGGCGGCAACACGGTGGCACTGGGGATGCGGGCCTGGGTGGCCGCCAGTTCGGCGCGCAGTGTGGCCGCCTCGTGGCTGGCGCGGCGGGCGCGCAGGCGTGCGGCCACGCCCACGACCCAGGTGGTCAGCGCGCCCAGCAGGAAGGCCACGCCCATGGCGGACAGGATCACCAGCGACAGCGGGGCGGCGATCAGCAGGTCGGTCGGCCAGAGGGTCAGGCGGACCATCTCGGTGTTCGACAGGGCGAACAGGATGACCAGCAGCAGCAGCGGGCTGAGGAGGATCAGGCGCCAGAACAGGGAACGCATGGCGGGGGGCTCATCCAGGGGAGAAGGAGACTCTTCTTTTTGTGAACAAAAAGAAGCAAAAAAACTTTATCCGTTGGCGCGCGGGCAAGCAGGGGGATGGCCCGGGTTTGAATGAATGAAGTTTTTTTGCTTCTTTTTGTTCACAAAAAGAAGACTTCCCTTCAAACCTTGCCGCGATTCACCCGGTCGCGCAGTTCCTTGCCGGCCTTGAAGAACGGCACGACTTTTTCATCGACGGGCACGGCAGCACCGGTACGCGGGTTGCGGCCGGTGCGGGCGTCGCGTTTCTTGATGGTGAAGGCGCCGAAGCCGCGCAGTTCGACCCGCTCGCCGCGCGACAGGGCGCTGGTGATTTCGGTGAAGATGGTGGCGACGATGGTCTCGACGTCGCGGCTCAGCAAATGCGGATTCGCGGCAGCCAGCTCGGCGATCAGTTCCGATTTGGTCATGCGTGCTGCTCCGTCGCGCTATTCGGCCAAGTCCCCAGGCTGCCAGATGGCCCAGGCACCGTCAAGCTGTTGAGAGAGAACAGTTTTCATCATGGTGCCGAGCAGGCCCAGAATGGATTCGCCGAGTGCCCGTTCGGCTAGGCCGCGGCGGCCAACATCGCGCGCCGGCAGGGTGGTGGCGACCTGTTTGGTCTCGGCCAGCCAGGCGCGGGCCTCGCGCTCGGCGCCGATG
>CAMBRC010000095.1 GCA_945869965.1 Asaia bogorensis | reverse complement strand
CGCTGCTGCAACTCCTCGCCCGCCTGCGCAACACCGCCAACCAGCCCGACGCCGCCGATTTGCGCGAGCGCGCCACCCGCGAACTGCGCAATTTCGAAACCACCGCCCGCGATGCCGGCGTGCCGATGGAACAGCTCCGCCCCGCCCATTACGCCCTGTGCGCCAGCCTGGACGACGTCGTGCTCAACACCCCCTGGGGCAGCACCGGCGTCTGGGACCAACGCTCGCTGGTCTCGACCTTCCACCAGGAAGTCCGCTCCGGCGAACGTTTCTTCGACCTGCTCGGCCAGATGAAGGCCAACCCCGGCAGCTTCCTGCCCGTGCTCGAACTGATGTACCTCTGCCTGTCCCTCGGCTTCATGGGCCGCTACCGCCTGGCCCCGCGCGGCCCCGGCGAGATCGAAAAGCTGCGCGAGGACCTCTACACCATCATCACCCGCCAGCGTCAGGCCGCCGAACAGGACCTGTCACCGCAATGGATGGGCGCCACCGCTCCCTACAAACCCTCCCGCGCCGCCCTGCCGGTCTGGGTCGTCGGCGTGCTCGGCCTGGCCGCTATCGCCGGCCTGTTCGTCTGGTTCTCCACCAGCCTCAACGCCACCTCCGACGACGTCATGGCGAATATGATGGCCAGCCCGCCACAAAAAATGCCCGGCATCATCCGCGCCGCCCTGGTCGTCCCGCCCCCGCCGCCACCCCCACCACCGCCGGAGCCCGGCGTGCTCGACAAACTCCGCACCTTCCTCAAGCCCGAGATCGATGCTGGCCTCGTCACCGTTCTGGGCACCGAGACCACCCCCGTCGTGCGCATCCGCAACAAGGGCGTCGCCGCCGGCGCCCCGGCGATGTTCCCCTCCGGCAGCGCCACCGTCCAACCCGCCTTCACCGCCCTCCTCGAACGCATCGGCGCCGCCCTGAAAATCGAGTCCGGCACCGTCCAGGTCCTCGGCCACTCCGACAACCAGCCAATCCGCACCGTGCAGTTCCCCTCCAACTTCCACCTCTCCGCCGCCCGCGCCGAAGCCGCCCGCACCATAATCCTGCGCACCCTGGGCGAACCCGCCCGGATCAAATCCGAAGGCCGCGCCGACGCCGAACCAGTCGCCGACAACGCCACCGCCCAGGGCCGCGACGAGAACCGCCGCATCGAAGTCGTGCTGCGGCGCCAGGGCTAGGAACGAGAAATGGGTGCCGTCATCGCCTTCCTGACCTCGCGCTGGTTCCTCACCGGCATCGGTGCCGCCGTCCTGGCCGCCCTGGCCTGGTTCCTCGGCCCACTGCTCTCCTTCCTCGAAGACTGGCCGATCCGCCTGGGCATCGTCCTCCTCATCGCCCTGGTCTGGTTCGGCCTCAACTTCTGGATCGCCCGCCGCCGCACCCAAGCCGACACCGCCCTGATCGAAGGTGCCGCCGCCCCCGACGCATCCGGCGAAGAAGCCGCGGCCATGCGCGAAAAACTCACCACCGCGCTGGACCTCCTCCGCCGCGCCCGCGGCACCAAGGGCTACCTCTACGAACAGCCCTGGTACGTCATCATCGGCCCCCCCGGCGCCGGCAAAACCACCGCCCTGCTCAACGCCGGCCTGCAATTCCCGCTCGCCGCCGAGATGGGGCAGGGTGCCGTGGCCGGCGTTGGCGGCACCCGCATGTGCGACTGGTGGTTCACCGAGAACGCCGTCCTGATCGACACCGCCGGCCGCTACACCACCCAGGACTCCGATTCCAGCGTCGACAAAGCCGGCTGGCTCTCCTTCCTCGACCTCCTGAAACGCACCCGCCCCCGCCAACCCCTCAACGGCGTCCTCGTCGCCATCGCCATCACCGACATCGCCACCGCCACCCCCGCCGAACGCAGCGCCCACGCGCGCGCCATCCGCAAGCGCATCAAGGAACTCACCGACCGCCTCGGCGTCCGCGTCCCGGTCTACGCCATCGTCACCAAATCCGACCTTCTGGCCGGCTTCACCGAGTACTTCGACGACCTCGACCGCGAAAAACGCGCCCAAGTCTGGGGCCACACGTTTGACTTGAAGACCAAAGACACCGACGTCCTCACCGGCTTCGCGAATGCCTTCCAGGCCATCACCGCTCGCCTCGACGCACGCCTGCTCGACCGCCTGCAAGCCGAACGCAGCCCCGACCGCCGGGCGGCCCTCGCCGGCTTCCCCGCCCAGGTCGCCAGCCTCGAAGCTCCGCTCTCCGCCTTCCTCCAGGAAGCCTTCGGCGGCTCCAAGCTCGACCCCGCCCCCTTCCTCCGCGGCGTCTACTTCGCCTCCGGCACCCAGGAAGGCACCCCGATCGACCGCCTCACCGGCGCCCTCTCCCGCGCCTTCGGCCTCGACCAGAAACGCGCCCCCAGCCTGCGCCCCGAACAAGGCCGCAGCTACTTCCTCGCCCGCCTCCTGCGCGACGTCATCTTCGGCGAAGCCATGCTCGTCTCCGAAAAACCCGGCGCCGCCCGCCGCCGCTGGCTCATCCGCGGCGGCGCCTTCGCCTCCATCGCCATCCTCACCCTCCTCCTCGGCGGCCTCGCCTGGCGCGCCCAATCCCAGGCCCAGGCCGAAATCGACGCCTCCGCCCAGGCCATCGCCGCCTACACCGCCACCGCCCAACCCCTACGCCTCGACCCCGTCAACGACTCCGACCTGCCGGCCTTCATCACCCTGCTCGAACAGGCCCGCGCGCTGCCCTTCGGCTACGACAAGCGAGCCGAAGCCGGCGCCTGGGATTTCGGCCTCGGCCAATCCGAAAAACTCTCCCTCGCCGCCCTCACCGTCTATCGCCACGCCCTCGAACGCGTCCTCCTCCCACGCATCATCTGGCGCCTGGAATCGCAGATCCGCGGCAACATCAACCGCCCGGACTTCGTCTACGAAGCCACCCGCATCTATCTCATGGTCGGCACACTCGGCCCGCTCGACCGCGCCCTGGTCAAGGAATGGCTCACCCTGGACTGGGGCCAGACCTGGCCCGGCCCCGGCGCCGCCGCCTTCCGCGATGCCATGGCCCGCCACGCCGACGCCCTCCTGGCAAACCCGCTCCCCGCCATCCCGCTCGACGGCTCCCTCGTCGAGGAAGCCCGCCGCACCTTCTCCCGCGTCACCCTGGCCGAGCGCGTCTATTCGCGCATCCGCCCGCTCGCCACCACCGCCGGCATCGCCCCCTGGCGCCCCGCTGACGCCGCCGGCGCCTCCGGCACCCGCGTCTTCATCCGCGGCTCCGGCAAACCCCTGACCGACGCCATCCCCGGCTTCTACACCGTCGACGGCTTCCACAAGGTCGTGCTCCCCTCCCTGCCAAACGCCGCCCGCGAAGTCGCCAGCGAAAGCTGGGTCCTCGGCACCCGCTCCGAAATCGACCCGCGCAGCCCGCAGATGCTCACCCTCGAACGCGATGTCGTCAAACTCTACACCGACGAATACGCCAAGCAGTGGGACACCCTGCTGGCCGACCTCAACATTGTGCCGATGCGCAACATGAACCAGGCGGTCCAGGACCTCTACCTCCTGTCCTCGCCGCAATCCCCCATGCGCGACCTGCTGGCCGGCATCGCCCGGCAACTCACTCTCTCTGTTCCCCCACCCCCGCCGCCAACCGTCGCCGGCGCCGCCCAAGGTGCCGTCGCTGCCGCCGGTGCCGCTGCGGGCGCCGCCGCGAGCCGCCTCGCCGGCGTGGTCGGCATCCCCTCCGGCCCCCCGCCCGAGCCCCCCGGCAAAGCCATCGACGACCGCTACAAACCCCTGCGCGACTTCGTCGGCACCGGCACCGGCCCCGGCGCCCCCATCGACATGGTGCTCAAGCTGCTCAACGACATGCAGCAGCAACTCAGCCGCATGGCCTCCACCCCCGTCGGCGGCGCCCCTCCCATGCCCACCGGTGACGACCCCGCCCGCCTCCTCCTCGCCGAAGCCAGCCGCCAGCCCCAACCCGTCGCGCGCTGGCTCCAGGGCATGGCCTCGGGCGGCAGCTCGCTGCGCGGCGGCGGTGCCAAGGCGCAAGTCGCCGCCGCTGCCGGCGGTCCCGCCGGCCCGGCCATGCTCTGCGGCCCCGCCGTGAACGGCCGCTACCCGTTCTTCCGCAACGCCGCCGAGGAAACCCCGCTCGACGACTTCGCCCGCCTCTTCGCCCCCGCCGGCCTGCTCGACGGCTTCTTCACCACCCAGCTGCGCCAATACGTCGACGTCTCCACCCGAAACTGGCGCCCCCAGCCAATGGACGGCGTCGAACCCCCGGTCTCCGGCGGCGACGTGACCCAATTCCAACGCGCCGCCGTCATCCGCGACCTGTTCTTCGCCGCCGGCGGCAGCACCCCCACCGTCCGCTTCGACCTCACGGCCGTCTCCATCGACCCCGGCGCCAAGAAAGTCACCATCGACTTCGACGGCGTTGCGGTGAACTTCGAAGGCGGCCCGTCGCGCTCCACCCAAATCACATGGCCCGGCCCGAACCGGATGATCAACGTCAAGCTCACCTTCGACCCCCCCTCCGCCGGCACCACCGGCACCCTGTCCGCCAACGGCCCCTGGGCGCTGTTCCGCCTGTTCGGCCAGGGCCAGCTGGTCCAGGCCGGCTCCGCCGAGCGCTACCAACTGACCTTCCAGCAAGGCGAGCGCCGGGCGGTGTTCGAGGTCCGCGCCGGCTCCGTGCTCAATCCCTTCGCCCCCGGCGTGCTCCAGGAATTCCGCTGTCCGGTGCTGAAGTGACCGCTGCAATGACCGCCCCCCACCCAATACTCTCCGACCACGTCGGCTTCTTCGGCAAGATTCCATCACGCGGCGATTTCGTCCGCGCCGGCCTGCCGCGCGCCTTCACCGATCCCTGGGACGATTGGCTCAGCCACGCCATCGCCGGCAGCCGCACCCTGCTCGGCGCCGCCTGGCTGCCCGCCTGGATGGAAGCGCCGATCTGGCACTTCACCCTGCCGCCCGGCCAATGCGGCACCGCCGCGGTGCTCGGCCTCTGGATGCCCAGCATCGACGCCGCCGGCCGGCATTTCCCGCTCACCCTGGCCCGCATCGGCACCCTGCCGCCCAATCCCGCCGACTGGCTCGCCGCCGCCGAAGCCATCGGCCTCGAAGCGCTCCAGGACGACCTCGCCCCAGACGACCTCATCCGCCGATTGGCTGACACCGCACAGCCAAACCCAAACGAGCCCGCCCTAAACGAGGTAGCCCCGAACAACACAATCGCCCACTGGTGGACCGAAGGCTCCCCCTTCGTGCCCGCCACAAGCCTCGCCCTGTCCGCCCTGCCAGACGCCGAAACCTTCGCCGCCATGCTGCACGCGGCCCCGCCCGGCGAAATGGCGGATCAACCAGATATCCCGCCCGGCGCGGGGGGAGTACGGGAATGATGAGGTTCCAGTCCTGGGCCAACTCGCATCCCGGCGCGGTCCGATCGCATAACGAAGATGCCTTCGTCGACCGGCCCGACATCGGCCTCTGGGCGGTCGCCGACGGCGCCGGCGGCCATGACGCCGGCGAAATCGCTTCCGGCATGCTCAAGGAAGTGCTCGACACCATCCCGCCGGGCCTCTCCGCCTCCGAACTCCTCGCCCAGGTCCGCCTGCGCGTCGCCGACGTCCACCAGACCCTGCGCGACGAAGCCGAAAAACGCGGCCCGCGCTCAATCATCGCCTCCACCCTGGTCGTCCTGCTGGCCCGCGACGGCCACTTCGCCTGCCTCTGGGCCGGCGATAGCCGCGTCTACCTGCTGCGCAACGGCACCCTGGCCCAAGTCACCCGCGACCACTCCCTGGTCCAGGAACTCGTCGACGCCGGCACCATCCCGGCCGAAGAAGCCGACGGCCACCCCCGCGCCAACGTCATCACCCGCGCAGTCGGCGCCGCCGAAACCCTCGAACTCGACAAAGTCAGCAACCGCCTCGCCGCCGGCGACCGCTTTCTGCTGTGCAGCGACGGCCTGAACAAAACCCTCTCCGATGCCGAGCTGGCCGACCTCCTGGCCGACCCCGGCCCGGCCGATCGCCTGATCGACGAAGCCCTGACCCGCCGCGCCACTGACAACATTACCGTCGTTGCGGTGGAAGCGTTCTGAAGCAAGGAAGTCTTCTTTTTGTGAACAAAAAGAAGCAAAAAAACTTCGTTCATTTGCCTCACCCCCCACCACTCGTCATCCTGAGCGAAGCGAAGGATCCACGCTTTTTTTTCGCGCCCCGCCTATTGTTGCTCCAACTGGCCAACGGATAAAGTTTTTTTGCTTCTTTTTGTTCACAAAAAGAAGAATCTTCTCCCTTCTTCTCTTTCCTATTCATGACTAAAAATTTCCGCAAAACAGTAAAATTTCCTTGATACGCCTGTCGTTATGGGCTAATATACCGACCAATGCCCTTGCAACCACCTCTGCCGAGCCACCGGTTGCAGCCCCTGCGCTTCGCAGCGCGGGGGCTGCGGGAGAACTGCGCGCTGTTGCTGGACGCCTGGATAGCCGCCGTGTTCGCGCGCCTCTTCGACCGCCTGGAACAGCTTTTGCGGTTGTTTCAGTCCGGCCAATTCCTGCCGGCGGCATCCACGGTGCCCCCGCGAGGCTCGCGTCCCGCCGGCATCTGCAAGGCCGTCGATCGCCCGCAATCCGTCCGTGCCGTGTCCCGCCGGCGCATGCCCGGACAGGGCAGGGCGGTCAGCCGCGCCGTCATCGCCGTTCCTGCGGCCGGCGCGCGCCCGCCGGTGCCGCGCATGGCGCCGCTGCCAGTTGGCCCGACGATTGGGCTGCGCACGCGCGATCCGCCGGATCAGCGCGGCTATTTTTCAAAAGCCACATCACAGAGCGGGTGCGTATCTGCGCCGATAATGTTACGATATCAGAATAAATAAGCAATGCCGCGCAGTTTCTTGAAAACGTATGCAACCAACACCGGTGTTACCGGTTGCCAACTCCCCTCCGCGCGGGCACAGAGTGCACGCCCGGGGCGCCAACGCCCCTCAGCCCAGGAGGTCGCATGCCCGACCATGACTCCCCCGCCGGCCGCCTGACCACGCCCGCGGGGAGCGAGGCCGTGCTCCAGGTCGAGCGCCGCGACTTCACCGACCTGGTCCCCACTGACCGGCCGCAAGTGCAAAGCTTGCGCGGCTTCGACCCGATCTACACCGACATTGTCGACTACATCGTCCGCTGCACCCACCGCATCTGGGACGAGCGCGACATCGGCCTGATCTACAGCCATTACACCCACAACCCCGACGTCTACTACAACCTCGGCTCGATCCACGACCGCGAGGCGATCGTGCGCGACACCATCCAGCGCCTGGTCAGCTTCCCCGAACGCCGCGGCATGGCCACCCAGGTGATCTGGCGCGGCGACGACGTTGCCGGATTCTACACCTCCCACCTCGTCACCGGCTCGGGGCGGCACACCCAGCACGGCCATCTCGGCGCGCCGACCGGCCGCCCCTTCACCTCGCGCACCATTGCCGACTGCATGATCCTGAATAACCGCATCTACCGCGAATGGATCGTCAGCGACACGATGGCGCAGATCCGCCAGCTCGGCCTCGACCCCAACCCGATCGCCGAGAAGATGGCCCGCGACATGCACGCCAAGGGCCATGCCACGCTGGACATCGGCGAGAACCGCCGCCTGCTCGGCCAGTACCCGCCCGAGAGCGCGCCCGACCTCTCGATCGCCCACAGCGAAAGCGAAGCCGAAATCCTGCGCTGGCTGCACGAGGCCTACAACAAGCGCATGCTCGGCGTGATCGCCCGCGTCTACGCCCCCACCGTGATGTACCACGGCCCCAACATGCGCGAGCTATACGGTCAGGCCGCCGTGCTGGCCCAGACGCTGAAACTGATCGGCACCCTGCCGGATTGCGCCTTCCTGCCGCAGCACATCTGCTCCGTTCCCTGCGAGGAGGGCGGTGAGAAGATCGCGGTGCGCTGGGTGCTCGAAGGCCACCATCTCGGCTGGGGCCTGCTCGGTGAACCGACCGGCCACCGCGTCCTGCTGATGGGCGTGTCGCACTACCACGTCGTGGGCGGCCTGATCGTCGAGCAATGGGAAGTCTACGACGAGATGGCGATGCTGGCCCAGCTGAAGCTCGGCGCCCTCGGCACGAGCCCAACCTAGCCATGCCCAAGGGCGGCGTCACATCCGGCGACGTCGCCCGCCTGGCCGGCGTGTCGCAATCGGCCGTCAGCCGCAGCTTCTCCGACGGCGCCAGCGTCTCGCCGGAAATGCGCACCCGCGTCCTGGAAGCCGCACGGCAACTCGGCTACCGCCCGAACGCCCTGGCCCGTGCCATGATCTCCGGCCGCTCCGGCCTGATCGCCCTGATGGTCGCCTATCTCGACAACCACTTCTATCCCCTGGTCCTCGAACTCCTCTCCCGCGCCCTGCAGGCCCGCGGCTACCAGGTCCTCCTGTTCATGACCGACCGCGGCCGCCAGGATCAGGTGGTCCAACGGATGCTCCAGTACCAGGTCGAAGGCATCGTCATGGCCTCGGCCACCCTGTCCTCCACCCTGGCCCGCGAATGCGCCAAGACCGGCACCCCGGTGGTGCTGTTCAACCGCTACGTCCCCGGCCTGCCGGCCAGCTCGGTGACCTCCGACAATTTCGAAGGCGGCCGCGCGGTAGCCCACCTGCTGGCCGGCGCCGGACACCAACGCATCGCCTTCATCGCCGGCCAGGAAGACTCATCCACCAGCCGCGACCGCGAGGCCGGCTTCACCAAGGGCCTCGCCGAACACGGCATCACCGCCTTCGCCCGTGCCGTCGGCGGCTACACAAGCGAGGGCGCGGCCCTGGCGATCCACGCCCTGTTCGGCGCCGCCACCCAACCCGACGCACTCTTCGTTGCCAACGACCACATGGCCTTCGTGGCGATGGACCTGTTGCGGATCCAATACGGAATGCGCATCCCCGAAGATGTCGCGGTGGTCGGCTACGACGACGTCCCCGAGGCTGCCTGGGCCGGCTACGACCTGACCACCGTCGCCCAACCTGCCATCGAGATGGTCGAGGCCACCGTCACCATCCTTCTCGACCAGATCGAACGCCGTGAGATCAGCCGCAGTGCCGCGGTATTGCCCTCCCGCCTGGTTACCCGCGGATCAACCCGCCCGGCCGGAACAGGCTCTGCATCCGTGCGAACACATCGACCCCCATCTGATACAACAGGTGGATGACATCGATCGGGATCCAGTTTTCCCGGATCAGCCCCTCGTGATGGAGATAGAAATCCATCACCCGCATGGTCAGATTCCGCCCGGTCGGCGGAATGCCCATGAAGTCGCCGCCAAGATGCTGCGTCGTGATGCTCGGCCAGCCTCCGGTGGCGGTATAGGCGCCATCGCCGATACGCACGTAATGCTGGCCGCCCTTGGTATTATGGAACGCCCGGCGGAACGGCAAGCGATGCCAGTCGACAAAGCCTTCCACCCCCCGCGTGGAGCCGATGCCGCTCGGTCCGTACCACATCATCCGGGGATGCCAATGCTCCACCTGTGACGCCGGCAGCAGCATTGAATCCCGGCCCATGACATCGATATCGCCATGCAGCCCAAGCTTGTTCTGCATGTCGCGCATCTGCGCCAGGTTGGCCGCCCCCTCCGCCGGGTCGGTTTCGTGCAACACGATACCGTCGCCGGTGATCGGCCCCGGCCACATCCCCTCGGTGCCCAGGCTGGGTGCGACGGGCCAGAACCCTGCCTGGCGGATTACATCGAGCACATCGATCAGCACCGTGCTCTGGATGATCCGCCCCTCGGCCATCCGGTGCACTTCACCATAGCGCAGCCAGATCGGGCGATCGGTTGCGGGAATGCCGAGCCAGTCGCGTTTGAAGGTTCCGCAATAATGCCCCATCGCGGCGACCATGTCGGCGCCGTCGAACGCGCCACCGATCAGGATGCTGTCGCGCCGTTCGAGATCAGGAAACGCCGCCAGCAGCGGCCGCCACACCTGGGCGGCGATCGCGTCCAGACCGGTCATTTCGTTGAGCGGATGCGATCCGCGCCAGTGGGCGCCGGGGTAGTAGGCTTCCTCAAGCCGCCGCATCAGTGTGGCCGGTGTTGCCTCGGCCAGTGCGGTCAGTGCGGTGTCGACGAAGCGCTTGTTGACGAGGTGGCGTGTTGGCTCGCTCATCCGGCCGATCCCCTATATTGATCTTCGTCTTGCATACGTAGTCTTTCTCTGTCAACGTCGTTGCAAGACATGGGGGCTGGCTCGGCATGGTGCAGGTGACGCTGCGGGGCGTGACCAAGCGGTGGGGATCGTTCGTTGGCGTAAGCGCCGTCGATCTGGCCATTGCCGACCGCGAGTTCATTGTGCTGCTGGGCCCGTCCGGCTGCGGCAAGACGACGACGATGCGGATGATCGCCGGGCTGGAGGATCCGACCGAGGGTGAGATCGTCATCGGCGATCGCGTGGTCAACCGGCTGGAGCCGAAAGACCGGGACATCGCCATGGTGTTTCAGAATTACGGCCTGTATCCCAACCTGACGGTCTACGAGAACATCCGCTTTCCGCTGAAGGTCCGGCGCATCGATCCGGCCACCCATGATGCCCGGGTGCGGCGCGCGGCGGCGATGGTGGAGCTTGGCGATCTGCTGGCACGCCGGCCGCGCGAGTTGTCGGGCGGGCAGCGGCAGCGGGTGGCGCTGGCGCGGGCGATCGTGCGCGAGCCCGCCGTGTTCCTGATGGACGAACCGCTGTCGAACCTGGATGCCAAGCTGCGGGTGTCCACGCGGGCGCAGATCAAGAATCTTCAGCATGAGCTTCAGGTCACCACGATCTATGTCACCCATGACCAGGTGGAGGCGATGACGCTGGCCGACCGGGTGGTGGTGATGAACAAGGGCGTCATCCAGCAGATCGGCGCGCCGGTCGAGATCTATGACCGGCCGGCCAACAGCTTTGTCGCCGGCTTTATCGGTTCGCCGGCGATGAACCTGGTGCAGGGCACGCTCAGCGGCGGGCGGTTTGTGGCGCCAGGAGTCGACATGACCGGTATCGCCGGGGCGGACGGGCCGGTGGTGTTGGGGTTTCGCGCCGAGGATGCGGCGATTGTCGCGACCGGCGCGGATATCTCAGCGCCGATTTACACCGTGGAACTGCTCGGCGACGCCACGCTGGTCACCGTCCGGTCGGGCGAGGCGCTGGTCACCGTCAAGGCGACTAAGACTTTTCGCGGCGCGATCGGCGAGGCCATTGGCTTTGCCGTGCCGCGCGATGCCATCCATCTGTTCGATGCCGCAACCGGAATCCGCCGGGACGCCCGATGAAACAATCCCCGATGAAACAATCCATGCAACCCTACTGCCGGAGACCCATGATGTTCAAGCGCACACTGCTCGCAACTGTTCTCGCCACTGGTTTGGCGAGTGTCTTCGCGGGGCCGGCCAATGCCGCCTGTGGCTTTGCCAACACACTGCCGATCAAGACACTATCGGCGAGTTTCGATGCCTGGAAGGCGGTTTCCGCCGCCTGGGCCGAGTGCGGCAATGTCCAGTCCGAACTGGATATGAACTTTCGCAACAAGCAGCCGACGGCGTTTGCTGCCAATCCCTCGCTGTACCAGATCGGTGGTGTGGCCAACAACACGGTGGTGCCGCTGCTCAATGCCGGCACCATCCGACCGCTGGATGATCTGATCGCCAAGTATGGCCAGTTCCTGACGCCGAACCAGCTGATCAAGATCGACGGCAAGACCTTGGCGGTGGCGATGATGGTCAATGCCCAGCACTTCATGGTGCGCGAAGACGTGCTGAAGGAACTCGGCATCGCCACGCCGACGACCTGGGACGAGGTGCTGGACGCCGCGGCCAAGATCAAGGCCAGCGGCAAGATGCAGTACCCGTTGGGGGCGACGATGAAACCCGGCTTCGACATCAGCCAGGAATTCCTCAACATGTTCCTCGGTTTTGGTGGTGTGCCGACCAAGGCGGACAACATGCCGTCGATCAACGGCGAGGCCGGCATGAAGACGCTGGAGATGATGAAGCGGATCAGCGCGTTCCTTGATCCCGAGTATCTCACCTCTGACAGCACCTTCGTTGCCCGCCAGTTCCAGCAGGGAAAGATCGCGATGGCCAATTTGTGGGCCACCCGCGCCGGTGCGCTCGACAACCCGGCCGAGAGCCAGGTGGTGGGCAAGGTTTCGATGCTGGCAGCACCCGCGGCGGTGAAGGGCGGCAAGCCGGCCACCACGCTGTGGTGGGATGGTTTTGTGATTGCCAAGAACATCTCCGACGCCGAGGCCGAGATGGCGTTTCGTATCGCCGTCGAGGGCATCGACGAGGAGATGGTGAAGGCCAACAACAATGCCGCGGTCTGGCTGATCAAGGGTTATGTCCCTGGTCGGGCGGCACAAGGGGCGATTGCGTCCGCGATGGGCGGGGCGCCGAACTATCCCTCGACCTCGGCGATGGGCATCGTCTCGGCGGTGCTGGCCGAGCATGTCGCCGACTTCATGTCCGGCAAGAAGACCGCCGAGCAGACGCTGCAGGCAATCGAGGCCGGCTACATGACCCGCGCGAAGGAACAGGGCCTGGTGAAGTAGCCAGGCGGCGGCTGGGCCGGAGCGGCAGGCGATGCGGCTGAGGACGCTGCTGATGTTTACTGCCCCTTCGGCGGTACTGATGCTCGTCTTCATCTTCGTCCCGCTGGTGTCGGTGGCAGTGCAAAGCCTGTTCAGCACCACGCTGGTGCGCGAGCAGGTCAGGGTGGAGACCTGTACGCCGGGCTTCCTGGCGCAGGTCTGCACCACCACGGAGCGGTCGCAGGTGGTGCTGGGCGCGGATGGCAAGCCGGTGACGCGCACGGTATTTACCGGGCTGGATTCGTATCGCTCGGTGCTGGAGGTGGAGAAGCTGGCCGCGGCCTTCGCGCCGGGCGGGCAGGGCTGGACGGCGGTGGCGGGGCTGGATTTCTGGCGGGCACTGCGGTTCACGCTGACCTTCACCTTTATCACCCTGCCGCTGGTGGTGGGGTTGGGGATGCTGATTGCGTTGGCGGTCAACAACATGCTGCGTTCGGTGCGCGGTCCCCTGGTGTTCGTTTCGCTGCTGCCGTTCATCGTCACCCCGGTGATCGGTGCGCTGTCGATCCGCTGGCTGTTTGTCGGCGACGGTATCCTGACCGCGTTGCTGCGCGCGACCATCGACCCATCGATATCAATGTTTGCGCAGGGCTGGACGATCGAGCTGTTGATGCTGGTCTACCGGGTTTGGCATGTGGCGCCGTTTGCGTTCATCGTGTTCTACGCCGGGTTGCAAACGGTGGATCAGGACACGCTGGAATCGGCGGTGATCGACGGGGCGTCGCGCTTCGAGCGACTGCGGTTTGTGGTCATTCCGCATCTGATGCCGCTGATCGTGTTTGTCGCGTTGATCCACATGATGGATGCGTACCGGGTGTTCGAGGAGGTGGTGGGGTTTGCCGCGGAGGCGCATGTCATTTCGTTGCAGTGGCTGACGTTCAACTTCCTGACGCCGGATTTCACCGGCAACCGCTCGATCAGCCGGGCCTCGGCATCGTCGATGCTGACGATGGTGGGGATTGTGCTGTTGCTCATCCCGTTGCTGGTGCGCGTGTGGCGCGACCACAAGCCGAGGAGCTGAGCGATGGATGAGGTTCCGCAGGCGCTGCGGGCGTCGGTCGCTTTGCGCATTGCCGCTGGGCTGTTCCTGGCGGTGTGGTGCGTGGTTGCTGCGTTTCCGCTGGTGTGGACGGCGGCGATGTCGTTTCGCGCGCCGGTGGATGCGCTGTCGGCCAACCCGCTGACGGTGCTGTTGGCGCCGGCGACGTTGCGGTTGGTGGGCGGGGTTTCCGTCCTGGACCTGGTGTTTGGGTTGGGCGGCATCTGGCTGGGCTGGCGGGGTGCGACGCGCGGTTTGCCGGCGCTGGCGACGCGGGTTTCTGCGGTGCCGGGGGTGGTGCTGTGGCCGGGGTTGGCGGTCGGGTTTGTGGTGGTTGCCGGGTTCGCGCTGTTGGTGGTGTTGCCGGTGTTGTCGGACGTGGTGGGGCAGGGGGTGCGGATGCTGCCGCTGCTTGGGGTGCTCGCTGAGCCCGTCATCGGATTTACCGGGGAGCATTACCGCGCCGTCTGGATCAAGCAGGAGTTCTATCGCAACTTTCTCAATTCGATGCTGGTGACGGTGGGCGTGGTGACCATTTCGCTCAGTGTCGGGACGCTGGCCGGCTATGCGCTGGCGCGGTCGCAAAGCCGGATTGCGTTCTGGTTGCTGATTGCCGCGTTGGTGTTCCGGGCGATGCCGCACTCGGTGCTGACCAGTGGCTATGTGCCGTTCTTCCTGTCGAGCCGGGAGATCCTGGCGCCGCTGTGGGAGTGGGGGGCGACGGGTTGGTTCTTCCAGTTGTTCTCCGAGCGGCCGCCGCTGCTGTATGGCCAGCCGGCGGCGATCATCATTGTGCTGGTGTCGATCAACCAGCCGTTCACGATCTGGATGCTGCGGTCATTCTTCCAGAATATTCCGCAGGAGTTGGATGAGGCGGCACGCGTCGACGGGTGTTCGCATTTCGAGGCGTTCTGGCGGGCGATCATGCCGGTGATGTGGCCGGGGGTGATCACGACGGGGTTGTTCAGCTTCCTGCTGGCCTACAACGACTATCTGGTGACCGCGCTGTTGCTCGATGCGCAGTCGATGACGATGGTGCCGGCGATCACCCAGTTTCTCAATCGCGATATCCGGCTGTCCGACCAGATGGAGGCGATTGCGGCCGCGGTGTCGATCACCGCGCCGCTGTTTGTGCTGGTGCTGGTGTTCCAGCGGCAGATTGTGGCGGGGCTTACCCAGGGGGCGGTGAAGGGATGACCATTTCTGATGAAAGGGGTGCGGAGATGGCTGGGTTCGACCCGAAGTGGCGTGACCCCGCCGACTACATCATCGGGATCACAAAGCAGATCTGGGAAGACCGCAATATAGCGTCGCTGCACCAGAACTACGCGCGCGATATGCCGGTGCGCTCGCCTTCCTCGCTGGTGATCGGCAATCAGGGGGTGATCGCGGCGACCATGGCGACGCTGGCGGAGTTTCCCGACCGGTCGCTGCTCGGCGAGGATGTCATCTGGTCGGCATATTCGGGCGGTGGCTTCCTGTCGTCGCATCGGCTGTTGTCGACGGCGACGCATAGCCGGGACGGGGCGTATGGCAAGGCGACGGGAACGCGGCTGACCTATCGGATCGTCGCCGACTGTGCTGCGCGGGGCGACACGATCTATGATGAGTGGCTGATCCGCGACCAGGGCGCGATCGTGCGGCAGATGGGCTGGGAGCCGCAGCGCTTTGCCGCCGAGCAGATTGAGCGGGAGGGCGGGGCGGAGCGCTGCATCCGGCCGTTCACGCCGGCGATCGATGTGGCTGGCGGTTATGACGGCACCGGCAACGACCATCCGGTTGGCCAGCGCTATCGCGCGGTGCTCGAGGCGATCATGGGCGCGGACCTTGCCGTCATTCCGCGCGAGTACGATCGCGCCGTGCATCTGGAGCTGCCGGGCGGGGTGACCGGGCATAGCCATGCCGCCGCCGATCAGTTCTGGCTCGGGCTGCGCTCGGCGTTTCCGTCGGCGGTGTTTGCGGTGCATCACTGCATCGGCCGGGACGATCCGCAGATGCCGCCGCGGGCAGCTCTGCGCTGGTCGCTGAGCGGGCGGCATGACGGCTGGGGCAGTTTTGGGCCGCCCTCGGGGGCCGAGGTGCATGTGATGGGGATCAGCCACGCGGAGTTCGGGCCCTGGGGGCTGCGCCGGGAATATGTGCTGATCGATGAAACCGCGATCTGGAAGCAGATCATCCTCAAGACCGGCTAGGACAGTGAAGATGAAGCACCTGACCCAACGCCTGATCCGCTACGCCGACCTGCGGCCGTGCCGGAATGCCTTCATCGACACGCGTTCGCCGGGGTCGGAGGCGAAGGAGAATTTCACCCTGATCGGGCCCGGCGTGTCGGAGAACCCTGAGCAGCACGTGCATATTCCGCAGCCGCATGGCTTCAACATCGGGGCCGCGCGGCAGCCGGGGAAGTGCCTGAACTCCCAGCACAGCCATGAGACCGCCGAGGTGTTCATTGTCCATACCGGCAAGTGGCGCTTTGTGCTGGGGGCGAATGCCGATGAGGGGCATGTGGATCTGGCCCGCGGGGACGTGATCTCGCTGCCGACACATATGTTCCGCGGGTTTGAGAATCTGGGCAGCCGCAGCACGGCGGATTTCCTGTTTGCAGTGTTAGGCGGCGATGATCCCGGGCATGTCACCTGGTCGCCGCCTGTGTTCGAGATGGCGCGGGATTTCGGGCTGGTGCTGCTGGAAGGCGGGCGGTTGGTTGACACGGTGAAGGGGGAGGCGATTCCGGCCGGGGCGAAGTGGCAGAAGCCACCGAGTGCGGCGGTGATGCGCAAGCTTCGCTCGCCGACCGCTGAGGAGATGGCCAAATGCGTGCTCCGGGTGCGTGACCTGCGTGGCAACCCGAATTCGCCCCTTGCCGGCGCTGGGGTGGAAGAGTGCCCGATCATCGTGCCACGCGCGACCGGCGACGGTTTTGCGCCGGGTCCGATCACCGGGTGGTGGCCGCATGGCTTCAACCTGCGGGCGCTGCGGCTGCGCAGCGGCGCGGCCGTTCCGGCCCATATCCGCCGCGAGGAAGAGGTGTTGATGGTGCACTCCGGTAGCGTGGAAGTTAGCCTGCCCGATGGCAGCGTGCTGTTGGCGGCCGGGGATACCTTCACCACGCCCAAGGGGGTTGCGCGGGCGTTTCGCGCGACGTCGTCCGAAGGGTGCCTGGTGCATGTGGTGCGTGGCGGCGAGGAGATTGCGCCACCTGAATTCGTGCGCGCCAAGAAGAAGGCCGCCTGAGCCGTGGCAATCAGGACCACGCATGTCGGCTCGCTGCCGCGTACCGCGCTGGTGGCCGATTTGTTGTTCGGCGCCGAAAAAGGCTTGCTGTTCGAGCCGGTTGCCTATCAGCGCATCATGGATGAGGGGGCGGCGGCAATCGTCGCGCGCCAGAAGCTGGCCGGCATCGATATTCCGTCGGATGGCGAGACCTCCAAGATTTCCTACGCCACCTACATCAAGGACCGGCTGACCGGCTTCGAGGGCGATTCGCCGCGGTCACCTCCGGCCGACTTGGAGGATTATCCGGGTTTCCTGGAGCGGCTGGCCAAGGCTGGCGGTACGCCCAACTACCGCAGGCCGCGCTGTACCGGGCCGATCGCGGTCAAGACGTTGGAGCCGCTCCATCGCGACATCGCCGCGATGAAGGCGGCGATGGCGGCGGCGGGCTATGCCGAGGGGTTCATGAATTCGGCCAGTCCCGGCGTGATCGCGCTGTTCCAGCCATCGGACTATCACAAGAATCTCGATGACTATCTTGCCGATCTCGCTGAAGCGATGCGCCAGGAATACGAGGCTATTGTCGCCGCCGGGTTGATCCTGCAGATCGATGCACCGGATCTCGGGCTAGGTCGGCACATGATGTACAAGACGCTGGACGAGGCCGGCTTCCTGCGGCGCGCGGCGGTCCATATCGAAGCGATCAATGTAGCGCTGCGCAATGTGCCGCGCGATCGCGTGCGCCTGCATATCTGTTGGGGCAACTACGAGGGGCCGCACACGCGCGATATCTCGCTCAAGGCGGTGCTGCCAGAATTGCTCAAGGCCAAGCCGGGCGCGCTGTTGTTCGAAGGCGCCAATCCGCGCCACGCCCATGAATGGACCGTCTGGCACGAGACGAAGGTTCCTGATGATCTCGTGCTCATTCCCGGTTGTCTGGACAGCACGACCAACTTTGTCGAGCACCCGGAACTGATTGCGCAGCGGCTGAAGAACTATGTCGATGCCGTTGGGGCCGATCGCGTGATTGCCGGGACGGATTGCGGCTTTTCCACCTTTGCCGGCTTCGGCGTGGTCGATCCCAGCATTGTCTGGTCGAAGTTCGATGCGCTGGTGCAGGGAGCCGCCATCGCGTCCCGGCGGGCGAGGTAGCGCGACGCCGACGGTATTGGCCGTCGGCTCCCGCACCTAGAGGAATATCGCGTTCAATTGCCCCGCGCTCATGGCGGCGAGTTGCGAAGTGGTGAATGCGCCGGTCTGGGTGGTCGACAGCGCGGCGATGTCGGCGGTTTCCAGTGCGGCCACCTGTGCGGTGGTCAGGACCGCCACCTGGGCGGTGCGGAACCCCACCATCTGTGCGGTGCTGAGTGCCACCACCTGTGCCGTGGTCAGCGCGACAACCTGTGCCGTTCCGAGCCCGGATAGCTGGCCAGTACTGAACGCGCGGAGTTGGGCGGTGGTCAGCGTCGCGAGATCGGCGGTCTCGATTGCGGCGACTTGTGTTGTTGAGAGGGCGCCGATCTGGCCGGTTCCGAGGCCGGTGATTTGGGCGGTTGTGAGGGCTGCGAGTTGTGCGGTGGTGAGGCCTTTGACGCCGGTGGTGGAGATGCCGCCGAG
>CAMBRC010000094.1 GCA_945869965.1 Asaia bogorensis | reverse complement strand
GTCGTGATGGCCGCCGGCACCGCGGCGCTGGGCACGGTGCTGGTGGCGCTGACCGGATGGCTGGTGGCCCGCCGTGTCGGCCCGGCCTGGAGCCGCGGCGGGATCCAGGCGGTGGCGATGGTGCCGCTGGCGGTGCCCGGCCTGGTGCTCGGCCTGGGCTATGTCTTCTTCTTCAACAATCCCGCCAATCCGCTGCATGGGCTTCAGGGCACGATGTTGCTGCTGGTGATCTGCTCGGTGGCGCATTTCTACACCGTGCCTCACCTGATGGCCGTGGGCGGCTTGCTACGCCTTGACCGCGAGATCGACCTCGCCGCCCAGGCTTTGCGGGCGGGCCCGATCGCAGCCGGGCGGCGGGTTTACCTGCCCTATCTCGCGCCGACACTGGTCGACATCGCCGGCTATTTCTTCGTCAACGCCATGACCACCGTCTCGGCGCTGATCTTCCTGTTCAATGCCCAGACACGGGTGGCCGCCATCGCCGTGGTCAACCTCGTCGAAGGCAGCCGGTTCGGCCAGGCGGCCGCCTTCGCGGTGGTGCTGATGCTGCTGTCAGTGGCCGCGACGGCGTTGCAGATGGCCATTCGCGCCGCGATCCTGCGCGGCCAGCGCTGGCGGGCGCGCTGAACCGGACCGTCCGCCGGTCGTGTTCACTGCTGCAGCGGTCGCCCGTCCATGCCACTGGCCGGCAGGCCGAGATGCGCCAGCACCGTGGGGGCGATGTCGACCGCGCTGGTCGGATCACGCCGCATCGCCTCGGTCGCAAACCCGCTTCCGGCGATCATCAGGAACGGCGACTGCTCCCAGGTGCCCAGGCCGCCATGCTGGCCGCAGCCCAGCCGGTCCGGCTTGCCGTCGGACGGCATCGCCACCAACGACAGGCCCGGCACCCCATAGGCGTTGATCTCCAGGCTTGACCGCATGGCCACCGCGAAGGCCAGCCCGCCGGCGGTGGACTGGCCGACCTCCGCCAGATCGACCGCATCGAACACCCGCCCCGCCCAGTCCTGGCCGCGCAGGAAGGCGCCGATTGCCGGGATGCGCGCCCGCTGGTCCGGATGCACATAGATCAGGCAACTGCAGCCATTGGCCGCCGAGACCACATCGTCCGAATCCATCGCTGCCTTCAGCCCGGCGGCCACCAGCGCACCCTCAACATCGACCACGCCCGAGACCGTCTCGTGCCCATGGTCGCTGGCGACGATCAGCAGCACATCCTCCCCCGCGGCCCGCCGTGCGGCCACCGCATCGATGATCAAGCCGGCATGTGCGTCCGCCGCGCGCAGTACGGCGAGGTGTTCGGGCGAGCCGAGCGGCACGGCGTGCTGCATATGGTCAGGCTCGCCCATCCAGATCATCGACAGCGCAGCCCGGCGTGGCAGGACGGCGATGAACCGCTCGGTCATCACGCGGTCGCCCTCGATGTCGCAGGCGATGTCGAGCCCGTCGGCCAGCGCCACCCGCCCGGGGCCGAAGCTGCCGGCGCGGTGGTAGAGGTGGCCGTAGCCGTCGGGGTCGTGCGTATAGGCGGCGCCGGGCGAGACGTTGCTGAAAATGAGCGCCCCGCCATGCGGTGCCAACCGCTGCGCCATCGTCGGCATCGCCAGCGATGTGCCGGTGATCGCGCGCCGGTGCTGCAGGAAATCCGGCAACCCGGCATCGCGCCGCACCAGCCGCCCGGCCTCCATCAGCACCACCGTATTGCCCTGCAGCCCGTGGCGCGCCGGAAAGCAGCCCGTCGCCATGGTGGAGGAGACGACCCGCGTTGCCGACGGGAACACAGAGCGATGCGCGGCAAAGCCGGTGGCCCCGGCCGCGAAGGCGGACAGGCACGGCATCAGCTCCGGCGTCACGCTGTCGCGGCGGACTCCATCCAGAATGACGACAACAGCGTGCAGCATCGCGGTGCTCCTCTGGTCAGGCGGCCAAGACGCCACCGCCGTGCCGATCTTGCCAGGGGGCGGGCATGACGTTGCGATGAATTTGCGCCCCAGGGCTCGCAGCGTACGGATGACCTCCCGGCTTGTCCGCCCTACACCTGCGACTTCACGCAACCGCAACGCAAGCGTCATCCAAATCGCGCGGTTCCGGCGGCATGGGTTGTCAAAATTCATCAGGAGGCTGCCATGTCGCTGTCCCGTCGTACCACCCTTGCTGGCATCGGCATGGCCCCCTGGCTCGCCCGCGCCGCCGGCGCCGCGCCGCGCAACGGCGTGCTCAAGATCAGCACCATCGGGCTCGACACGTCCGATTTCCATCGCCACACCGGCTCGATCGGCGTGGTGCAGGTGATCGCCGAAAGCCTGACCAGCATCGTCAAGGACGGCAGCGTGATCCCGTTCCTCGCCAAGTCCTGGACGGTGTCCGATGACGGGCGGACCTACAGCTTCACCCTGCAGGAGGGGGTGCGGTTCCACAACGGACGGGTGCTGAACAGCGCCGACATCGCCGCCAACATCACCCGCATCCGCGACAAGGTGCGCGGCGGCTGGCTCACCAGCACGTTCAAGACGATCGAGGCGCTGGAGACGCCGGATGCGCGCACGCTGGTGCTGCGCATGGCCCAGCCCTTCGCGCCACTGCTCAACCTGTTGTCCGAATTGTGGGTGATCGCGCCGGAGTCGCCGGGCTGGGCCGAGACGGTCACCCAGCCGATCGGCACCGGCCCCTTCGTCTTCGGCACCTGGCAGCCGCAGGTGAAGCTTGAGGCACCCGCCTTCGCCGATTACTGGGTGGAGGGCCGGCCGCAGTTGGCCGGCCTGCATTTCGACCTGTCCGACCTCGCCGACGCCTCGCTCGCGCTGCGCGCCGGCGACTTCCACATCGCCGCCATTCCGGTGAACAAGGAAGAGACGGTCCGGCGCGATCCGAAGACCGAGGTGGTCTATCGCTTCGACACCGGCTGGTGGTTCTGGTCGTTCAACAACCGCAAGCCGCGGGCGCCGTTCGACAACCTGCTGGTCCGCCAGGCGATCGGACATGCGATGGACAAGCAGGCGCTGGCCCGTATCGGCGGCGGCAGCAATGCCATCATCGGCAACCAGATGGTCGCGCCCGGCAACCTCCATTTCAATGAGGCGATGCACAAGGACGATGCCTATGCCAAGCCCGACCTCGCGCGTGCCCGCGCCCTGTTGGCCGAGGCAAAGGTCGACCCCACGAAGGTGACGATCCGGGCGATTTCGTCCGAGGGCGACAGCTTCGTCGTCCCCTCGCTGCAGATGATCCGCCAGCTCGGTTTCCAGATCGACCACCGCGCCTATGACGACCTCGGCTACCAGCGGGCGCTGTCGGCCTATGAGTGGGACTTCTTCCCCTCCTCGTCCGGTCCGCGTGCCGATGTCTATCTCCGCTACGTGCGGCTGATGAGCGATGGGCCGAACCCCGGACTTTGGGGCGGCATTCAGGACGCGGAGCTGGATGCGATGATCAAGGCGGCGGTGGCCAGCCCCAGCCTGGCGGAGCGTCGCGGCCATTACGACGCGGCGATGCAGCGGGTGATCGACCGCTGTTACTTCTTCGCCATCTGCCATGCCCGCGGCGCCTATGGCGTGCGGCGCGAGGTGCGCGGCTTCATCCCCGGCTTCACCTATTCGCTGCATGGTCCGGATTACGGCGTCGCCGGGGTGTCGCTGGGCGGATGAGAATCGCCGGCGCGCGCTGGCCGGCAGCACCGCTCGCCGTGTTGCTGCTGGCGCTGCTGGCGGCGGGGCTTGGCCCCTTGCTGCCGTTGCCCGACCCCTATGCCCAGGATTTCGCCGCCCTGGGCGAACGACCCTCGGCCGCGCATCTGCTCGGCACCGACGAGATTGGCGGCGACGTGCTTGCCCGCCTGCTGCTCGGCTGCCGGCTCAGCCTTTCCTTCGGTGTGCTCGCCGCCCTGGTCGCGCTGGCGACCGGGGGGATGCTGGGGCTGGCGGCGATGGCGGTCGGGGGCGCGGTGGAGGTGGCGGTGTTCGCCGCAGTCGACCTGGTGCGCGCCATGCCCGGAATTCTCTTCGCGCTGGCCATGGTCGCGGCGCTGGAGCCGGGCACGCTTTCGGTGGTGCTCGCCCTCGGCGTCTCCTTCGCGCCGACATTCGCCCGCATTGTCGCCAGCACCTGGCGGCGGGAGGAGGCGGCCGGGTATGTTGCCGCCGCCCGTTGCTTTGGGGCGGGGCGGCTGCGTACTGCCTTCGTGCACATCCTACCCAACCTGCTGGGCCCGCTGGTGACGCAATTCGCCATCGTGGTGCCGCGCTGCATCGTCTCCGAGTCGGTGCTCAGCTTCATCGGTCTCGGGGTCTCGCCGGAGACGCCGACCTGGGGGCGGATGATCTCGGCCGGGGCGCTGAACTTGGAGGAGGCGCCGCACGCCCTGCTCGCCCCGGTGATGGCGCTGGTCCTGCTCACCTGGGCGCTGTCGATGCTGGCCGACAGCCTGCGCCGGGTGGCCGACCCGCTGCGGCGGCGCACGGCATGAGGGTGCTGCAAATCACCGCGTTCGAGCTGTTGCGGCTGGCCGCCACCACGCTCGGCATCACCGTCATGGTGTTCTTCCTGGTGCGTATGGTGCCTGGGGATTTCGTCGATGTGCTGGCCGCCACTGGCGACTACACCTACCAGCAACAGACCCGCCTGCGCGCCGAGCTTGGGTTGAACGCCAACTGGTTCGTGCAGTTCTGGCTATGGGCCGGGCGCGCGGTCCAGGGTGATCTTGGCACCTCGCTACGCTTCGGCCGGCCGGTGACGGAGATGGTCGGCATCGCGTTGCGCCCCACTTTGTATCTCGCCGGGCTGAGCTTCGCTGGCGCCATGCTGGCGAGCATCATGCTGGCGGTGCTGGCGACGCTGTTCCCCCGCCCGGTGTTCGGGCGGCTGGTGGATTTCTTCAACATCTGGTCGATCGCGCTGCCCACCTTCTGCGTTGGCCTGTTCTCGGTGGTGGTGTTCGCGCTCTGGCTGGGCTGGATGCCGGCGATCGGCGTGGTGCTCGCACCGGCGATCGTGCTCGGCATCGACACCACCGGCACGCTGGTGAAGATGCTGCACGAGGAGATGGCGGAACTCGACGGCGCGCTGTTCGTTCGTACCGCCCGCGCCAAGGGCCTCGGCCGGTTGCGCATCGTGCTGCGCCATGTGCTGCCGAATGCGGCACCGGTGCTGCTGGCGATGACCGGCATTGTGCTGGGCGGCCTGGTCGGCGGGGCGATCACCATGGAGGTGGTGTTCGGCCTGCCCGGTATCGGCACGTTGACGGTGCAGGCGATGCGCGGGCGCGACTATCCGCTGATCCAGGCGATCATCCTGCTCCTGGCGCTCGGCGTTGTGCTGGCCAATGCGGTCACCGACCTGCTGCAACGGCTGATCGACCCGCGGGTGCGGGCATGAGCCTGCTGGCGATCGAGAACCTCGTCATCCGCTTTCCCGGCCAGCCACGACCGGCGGTGGACGGTGTGTCGCTGCACATCGACGCAGGCGAGACGCTGGGCATCGTCGGCGAATCCGGCTCGGGCAAGTCGCTGACCGCCATGGCGCTGACCGGATTTGCCCCGCGGGATGCCGCACTCTCCGGCACGGTGCGCTGGCGCGGTGCGGTGCACGATCCGGCCGCGTTGGCCCGTTTGCGTGGCCGGGAGATCGGCATCGTCTTCCAGGAGCCGGCAGGCTGCCTCAACCCGCTGATGGCGGTGGGCGCGCAGATCGCCGAAATTCCTGGCCGCCGCGCCGGGGTTGCGGACCTGCTCGTCGAGGTGGGCCTCGACCCGGCGCTCGCCGGCCGCCATCCGCACGCGCTCTCCGGCGGTCAGCAGCAGCGGGTCATGATCGCAATCGCGCTGGCCGGCGATCCGCTATTGCTGATCGCCGACGAACCGACCACTGCACTCGACATGACGGTGCAGGCGCAGATCCTCGCCCTCCTCACCGCGCTGCGGGCGCGCCGCGGAATGGCGCTGCTGTTCGTCAGCCACGACCTCAATCTCATCGCCGCCCTGGCCGGGCGGGTGGCGGTGATGCAGGCGGGCCAGGTGGTGGAGACGGCCGCCACGGCTGCGCTGTTCGCGGCCCCCAGGCATCCGCACACCAGGGCCCTGCTTTCCGCCCATCGCCTGCCCACCCTGCGCAACCGCGCGGTCGGCGCGGAGACGGTTCTGGCCTGCGAGGATGTCAGCATCGACTATCCCGGCCGCTTTCCTTTCGGCACCGCCCACCGCGCCGTCAGCCGTGCCAGCTTCACCCTGTGTGCCGGCGAGACGCTGGGGCTTGTCGGCGAATCCGGCAGTGGCAAGAGCACCATTGCCCGCGCCGTGATGGGCCTGTTGCCGGTGGCCGAGGGCCGCATCACCCTGTTTGGTGCCGCGTTGCCCCGCCGGCGCCAGCCGGGTCACGCGCGTTGCCAGATCGTATTCCAGGACAGCGGCGGATCGCTCAACCCGCGGCTCACCGTGGGCCGCATCATCGCCGAGCCACTTGACCTGCGCGGCCTGCACCAAGGCGGCGGGCGCGGCCGACGGCTCGATGCGCTGATGCACGAGGTTGGGCTCGATCCAACCCTGCTGGGCCGCTACCCGCACCAACTCTCCGGCGGCCAGCGCCAGCGGGTGAACATCGCCCGCGCCCTGGCGCTGGACCCGGATGTCCTGCTGTGCGACGAGATCGTCTCTGCGCTGGACGCCACGGTGCAGGTGCAGATCCTCACGCTGCTTGCCGCCATCCAGGCGCGCCGGCACCTGGCGATGCTGTTCATCAGCCACGACCTGGCGGTGATCCGCGCCGTTGCCCACCGCGTGGCGGTGATGCATTGCAGCCGCATTGTCGAGACGGCGGAGACCGAGGTGCTTTTTGCCCACCCTGCTCACCCGACCACACAGAGCCTGATGGCCGCCCGCCTGGCCGCACCGGTGACGCCTATAGCTGCGGAAATGGCGATATCGCAGATGCATGGGTAGGGGTTGGACCAGGTTGCGGAGTCGTTGCGGTTGTCCTGAAATGTGCAGGTGCCTGACCCTGAATTGCTGCGCAGCCAGCCTTGAAGTTCGGCGCACCGCCACCGCGCCACGCCGTCGCGCGCGGCGTCCGGCCCCGCGATCACAGCCACCTTCAGCGCCGCCAACTGCTCCGCCGACAAGGCAGGTCGACGACCCCGACCGCCCCGGTTGCGCGGGCCAGGCACGCCATCCGCATTGTAACGAAGAACGCAGTCGCGCGGCGTGTGCGCATCCATCCCGTTCGCAGCAGCTTCCTCCGAGCGCGGCACACCCTCAAGCACCATTGCAATGTCCAGTAGGCGACAGGCCCCCCGGCCTGTCCTCAACGGCCGCGCAAACCGACGTATATCAGATGCAGGAAGATTCCGGCGCGTCAGTGCAATAGGTGCAACCACAGAGCCATCCGCCAAACAGCCGAAGACTTCAGGGAGAACCAGCGCCCCCTCGATCACCCTCCAACCCGTCCGTCCGGCCTCAGCACTCCAGGCGGTATACCCGACGGGCTGTATCCGCGAAGATCGCTGCCTTCTCATCCGGCGAACAACCCGCGGCGATCCGTTTCAGAGCATTGAACAGCGCTGCGAAACCGATGCCCATCTTCTCGACAGGAAAGTTGCTCTCTGCCATGCACCGGTCAGAGCCGAACAGTTCGATGCAGGTCTCGACGTAGGGCCGCCAATGTTTGGCCAGGTCCTCGGATGTCGGCGGGCGGTCCAGCGCCATGTAATCGAGTGCGGCCAGCCGCATCATCATGCCGCCAAGCTTCATCATGACGTTCGGGCACTTTGCCAATTCGGTAACGGATGTTTTCCACTCGGCAAACACCTCAGCCTGCTTCCCAGCATGCCGGCCATAGCCAAGCGGACCGCCACAATGGCCCACGATGATGTTGCTGTACGGGAATGCGCGCGTGAGGTCGGTGATTTCGGGGAGTTGCGGGTGAAAGCCCCAGGCGTCAAGCGACAGGCCGAGCGCCGAAAGACGCTTCATGCCCTGACGGAAGTCGTCCCTCAGGTAGAGGCCTGGCTGCATGTCGGGCGCCGAGTTGCCGATGATCGGATCCGGATCATAGCCGGCCGAGTGGCGCACGCCGCGGAATCGGCCGCCGCCTGCCCTGATGTGCGCTTCGAGCACCGGGGTCACCCAATCGCCAGCCGTCAAGTCAGCGTAGCCGACGATGCCAGTTGCTACTCTGATCTTGCCATATCCACCGCTTTCGCTCATCGCGGCGATACCGGCGACGAACTCCGTCTCGTCAACTGGACGCATCGGGATCGGTCCTGAGTTCCGATACATGGAATGGCATTGCAGGAAGACACTGCCGATCACGTTGTGGCCAGTGTTGCAGTCGGCCAGGAACTCATCGAGCAGGTAGCGCAATTCTGTTTCGCCTGCCGCTGCACCGCGGCGATGCCACAGGTCGGAACGTGTCAACGACTTTGATACAGCCGGGTTTGGAATTTAAGCTCGGTTACGAGGCGTTGATTGAGCGGCGTCGTGCTGTGCGAGTCCGGCAGCGCTTGGTGTTGGTCGGGGCCATTCGAGGATCGGCGCGTCGTCGTGCGCGCGGCGCGCGAGGCTGCGGGGCCGGAGAACAAGCTGTTCGTCGATCCCGGGGCAAGCGACGCGAACTGGCCGAACGGCTTGAAATGGGCAATGCGCACGGCGGAGATGCTGAACGACTACGATGTCGGCTGGTTCGAGGAGGCTTTGCGGCCGGACGCCATCGACGATTTCTGCCATCTGCGCCGGGTGAGCCCGGTGCCGATCGCCGGCGGCGAGGTGCTGACGCGGCGGCAATCGTTCCTGCCGTGGTTGAGCCGGGGGGCGTTCGATATCATCCAGCCCGATGTGACCAAGTGCGGCGGGATCAGCGAACAGCGGCGGATCGCCTGGATGGCCGATGATTTCGGCGTGCGCTATGTCGGCCATGGCTGGAACACGGCACTCGGCCTGGCCGCCGATCTGCAACTGGCCTCGGCCCTGCCGAATGTGGACCTGGTCGAGTTCATCGGCGGGAGCCCGTATGTCGACGGGATCCTGGAGGAGCCGTTCGTGCTGGACGCCGATGGCTACCTGCCGATCCCGCAGGCGCCGGGGCTGGGCGTGCGCCTGTCGCGCGAGAAGCTGGCGCGGTTCACGCCTGACCCTGGGGCGTTGTTCGCCTGATATGCCGCATTCAAGACAAGAATGGGGCTTCGCCCCATACCCCACCAGGGGCCAAGCCCCTGGACCTTGAATCCCAGAAAGTATCGGGATCCAAGGGCCGCCGGCCCTTGGCGGGTCCAGGGCAGAGCCCTGGCCTTTCTTGCCGTCGATCCGTCGCCGTCGAACCGGGCGCCCCGCCCTACTCCGCGGCGCGCGGCCGCTCCGATGGGTCCTCGCTCGGGATGTGAATCCCGCCACCACGCCGCGCGGCCAGGGCCTTGGGGGTGGCGTCGCTGGCGACGACGGAGCGGCCATAGGCGGGGATCGACGGAATCGCATCCGGCGCCAGCGGCTGCATCCACTGCTTCCGCTTCAGCGCTGCTTCGATATACGGCGCGAGTTCGGCCTGTTTGCGGGCGTCGCGCGCTGCCTGGTCGGCCTTCATTGTCGGCATGACTTCGGCGGCGAAGAGTTCGAGCGAGGCGATGATGTCAGCATGGGTGTTGCGCCCGGCCTGCTGGACGAAAATCACCTGGTCGACGCCGGCGTCCTGGTACTGCGTGAGCCGCTCGATCAGCTGGGCCGGGGTGCCGATGCCGTTGCCCACCGACGGCGGCATTGCGTCGCGACCACGCTCGAAGCGCTCCCACACATTGGTCACGCCGGGGATGTGGTCGCCGTAGACGTAGTGATGGCCGAGGGCGAAGCCGAAGAACTGGAAGCCTTCGCCGCCGCGGCGGATGGCTTCGGCCTCGACGTGATGGACGGAGAAGCCGGTGGCCATCGCGACGTTGGCGTTCACCGAATGGCCGATCGGCACGCACTGGTCGGACTTGATGATGTCGTAATACTCGCCGGCCCATTTCGCCGCCTCGGCGGGATCGACGAAGGCGAAGGCCAGCGCGCCGACCCCGTTGCGCGCGGCGACGTGGATCGTCTCGCGGTTGGAGCAGGCGAGCCAGATCGGCGGATGCGGCTTCTGCAGCGGCTTGGGAATCACGTTGCGCGCGGGCATGGAGAAGTAGTCGCCCTTGAAGCCGGGATAGGGTGCCATCGCCATCATGTTGGCGGTCTGCTCGGTCGCCTCGGCCCACATCAGCTTCTTCTGCGCGGGGTCGACGCTGAACCCCTCGAGCTCAGCGCGCGACGCGGAGGATCCGGTGCCCCACTCCGCCCGGCCGGACGAGACGAGATCGAGCATCGCCAGACGTTCGGCGACGCGCGCCGGCTGGTTGTAGCCCGGCGGGGACAGCACGACGGCATGGCCGATATGGATCTGTTTCGTGCGCGCCGCGGCGGCGGCCAGGAACACTTCCGGGGCGGAGTTGTGCGAATACTCCTCGAGGAAGTGGTGCTCGTTGGCCCAGACGTAGTCCAGGCCCAGACGGTCCGCGACCTCCACCTCGACCAGCGCCTGTTGCACCAGCTGGTGCTCGGAATTGGCATCCCATGGGCGGGGCAGCTGCAGCTCGTAGATCAGGCCGAACCTCATGGTATGTCTCCGCCGTTGCTGAGTTGGTCGTGCGCCCGTTGAGTACAGAATGCCGCCGGCGACGTCCAGCGTCGCGCCGCCTCCGGGGGTTGGAGGGTGGCTATGTCGCGGGGCCGTAGCCGCCGGCGCCGGCCGTGGTGATGGCGATGACGTCGCCGCGGGCCATGCCGCCATTGCCGTGGTCGAGCGGGACCATCGAGGGGCTGGTGGTGCAGACGCTCATGCCGCCCGGCGCGCCGCCGAACAGGCCCCAGGGAGGCGACTGCATCCGGCTGCCATCGACGCGGACCCGGCAGTCCGCCTCAGCCCGATAGACCCGGCGCAGCCCCATGCCGCCGCGATGCCGGCCAGCGCCACCGGAGCCGTCCACCAGCTCGTAACGCAGCAGGGTGAGCGGGTATTCCAGCTCCAGCGCCTCGACCGGCAGGTTGGAGGTGTTGGTGAGATGGACGTGCACGCCGTCCAGCCCGTCCTTGGTGGCGCGCGCGCCGGAGCCGCCGCCGATGGTTTCGAGATAGACCCAGAGCTGGTCCGTGGCCGGATGGGTGCCGGCGAAGGTGACCGAGGTGCAGGCGCCGTTGCAGGCGGCGATGACGCGGTCCGGCAACACCTCGGCCAGCGCGCCGTGGATCAGGTCGACCACCCGCTGGCAGGCCGATAGCCGGCCGTTCACCGCGGCTGGGTGGACGCAGTTCAGCACCGTGCCGGCGCGCGCGGTGACGGTGAGCGGGCGGGCGAGGCCGGCATTGGGCAGGATGGTCGGGTCGATCACCGTCTTCACGGCGTAGTACACCGCCGAAAGCAGGGCGGTGTAGGTGCAGTTGATGCCGGCGCGGGCCTGGGGCGGGCTGTCGAAGTCCAGCCGCATGGTGTCGCCAGCGATGGTGATGGTGCAGGCCATCGCCATCTCGCCGTCGATCTCCGGCGCATCGAAGCGATCGGCGAAGCTGTAGGTGCCGTCGGGGATGGCGGCGATGCCCGCCCGCATCTTGCGCTCGGCATAGTCTTGCAGCGCGTCGCCGGCGGCCAGCACCGTTTCGGTGCCGTATTTGGCGCAGAGGCCCTGGAGCCGCTCCACCCCCAGCCGGTTGGCGGCCATCTGCGCGCGCAGGTCGGACAGGCGTTCGCGCGGCACCTGGCAATTGAGCAGGATCAGGTCCTGGACATCGACCTGCAACACGCCGGCGCGATAGAGGCGGATCGGCGGGATGCGCAGGCCTTCCTGGTAGATATGGGCGTGGCCGCGATCGGCGAAATCGGCGTGGTGGGCGAGGTTGACGGCCCAGGCGACCAGCGTGCCCTCGAAAAACACCGGCTCGGCCAGCACGATATCCGGCAGGTGGGTGCCGCCGCCTTCGTAGGCGTCGTTGCCGATGAAGACGTCGCCGGGGGCCATCTCGGCCACCGGATGGCGCTTGAGGATGTGCGGCAGGATGCCGATGAAGCTGCCGAGATGCATCGGGATGTGCTCGGCCTGGCACAGCGTGTTCCCTGCGGTGTCGAACAGCGCCGTGGAGCAATCCCGGCGCTCCTTGATGTTGGTGGAGTAGCTGGCGCGGACCAGCGCCTCGCCCATCTCCTCGGCGATCGAGGCAAAGGCGCTGCCGAGGACCTCGACGGTGATTGGATCGATGGCCAGATGGATGCCGGGCACGCTCATGACTGCTCCAGGATCAGGTTGAGGTAGGGTTCGACGCGGCCGGTCATGCCGGGCAGGATGACGGTGGTGGCGTCCATCTGCTCGACGATGGCCGGGCCGGCGATGCGATTGCCGGCATCGAGCTTGTCGCGGTCATAGACCGGGCAGGCGACGAAGCCGCCGGCTGCGGGGAAAGATGCCTCGGGCAGCCAGACCTCGCGGGTGGCGATGATGGCGGCGCTGGCATCGGGGCCGCGTTCCGGGCGCGGCTGGAAGCTTGCCTTGGGGACCATGCCGGTGGCCTCGACGCGGAAGGTGACGAGCTGGACGGTCTCCCCCTCGGCGGTGAAGCCGTAGAGCCGGTGATGGGCGGCGGCGAAGCGCTCGGCCAGCTGGTCGAGGGTGGCGGCGGTGATCGGGCCGTCCGGCACGGCGATCGGCAGCTCGTAGTTCTGGCCGGCGTAGCGCATGTCGACCGTGCGGGTGAGGCGGCGCGCTTCGGGGGCGATGGCTTCGTGGGTGAACCAGTGCGCGGATTGCGCGGCCAGGCCGGCGAACAGCTCGACCATCGCGGGCACGGCGGCAGCCCCCAACGCCATCAGCCGCGTGGCGGCGAAGTCAGCGCGCAGATCGGTCAGCAGCAGGCCCATGGCGCACAGGATACCGGGGCTGCGCGGCACCAGGATGCGGCCGATATCGAGCGCGCGGGCCAGGCGGGCGGCATGCAGCGGACCGGCGCCGCCAAAGGCGACCAGGGTATAGTCGCGCGGGTCGTGGCCGCGCTGCACGCTGATCACCCGGATCGCCTTGGCCATGTTGGCGGTGACGACCGAGATTATGCCCTGGGCGGTCGCCATGGTGTCCATGCCGAGCTTTTCCGCCAGGCCGGCGATGGCGGTGCGGGCGAGGTCCTGACGCACCGGCATCCGGCCGCCGAGCAGGTAGTGCGGGTTAAGCGTCTGCAGCACGACGTTGGCGTCGGTCACGGTGGGCTCGGCATTGCCGAGGCCGTAGCAGACGGGGCCGGGGGCGGCGCCGGCGCTGCGCGGACCGACCTTGAGCAGGCCGCCGGAATCGATGAATGCGATCGAGCCGCCGCCGGCGCCGACGGTGTGGATATCCAGCATCGGCGCCTTGATCGGGTAGCCGTGCACCACGGCCTCGCTGGCCAACCGGCAGGCGCCGTTCGCCAGCAGCGCCACATCGCTGCTGGTGCCGCCCATGTCGAAGGTGATGAGGCCATGCAGGCCGGCCAGCCGCCCGACCGCGCTGGCCCCGACCACGCCGGTTGACGGGCCCGACAGCACGGTGCGGACCGGCAGCTTCGCCGCGGTGTCGAAGCCGATCACCCCGCCATTGGACTGGGTGAGGTGGGGGGCGGCGGTGATGCCGAGTGCCGTCAGCCTGGCGCCCAGGCGCTGGATATAGCCCTGCATGACCGGGCCGAGCCGGGCGTTGACGACGGCCGTCGACAGGCGCTCATACTCGCGGAACTCCGGCGCCACCTCGTGGCCGGCACAGGCGAAAGCCTCGGGGAATTCCTCGGCCAGGATGCGCAGGACGGCGCGCTCGTGGTCGGGCCGGACGAAGCCGTACAGGAAGCTGACGGCCACGGCCTGGACCCCTGCGGCCTTCAGCTGGATGACCGCGCGGCGCACCGCTTCCTCGTCGAGCGGGACTTCCACTTCGCCGGTGTGGCGCACGCGCTCCGGCACTTCCAAACGCAGGTCGCGCTCCACCAGTACGGCGGGCTTGTCGACCTGGAGGTCGTAGAGGTCCGGGCGCTTCTGGCGGCCGATCTCCAGCAGGTCGCGAAACCCGTCCGTGGTGATCAGGCCGGTCTTCGCTCCGCGATGCTGGATCAGCGCGTTGGTGGCCACCGTGGTGCCATGGCCGAAATAGCCGACCTGTGCCGGTGCTGCGCCAACGCGTGCCAGGCCCTGTTCGATCCCTTCGGCGATGGCGCGGGACGGATCGTCCGGCGTGGACGGCACCTTCCAGATCTCGACCCGCCCGCTGGCATCGTCGAACAGGCACACATCGGTGAAGGTGCCGCCGGAGTCCACGCCAATCCGCCACGCCATGCGCGTCAGTCCTCCAGCAGAATCCGCAGCGCATGCTGGTAGGCCGCTTCGGCACGCGCCTTCAGCTCCGCCGCCGAACAACTGCCGATCGGGTGCTGCACCTTGAGGAACGGGTAGCTGGGCAATCCCATGATGCGGGCGATGTTCTGCGCCGTCACCTCGAAGGGTTCGGTGCACAGGACCACGGCGCGCTTGCCGAGTTGTTCGAAACTGATGCCGTCATGCAAACTGCACGTCGAGCAGGAGCCTCAATCACCCAGGCCAGTGATCAGGAAATCGACCTCGCCGGCCGCCTGGGCGAGGATCTCGCTTGGTGCGGGGGCGCTGGCGTTGGACTTCGAATAGACGGCGCGGATGGTGCAGCCGTGCCGCGTGGTGAACAGGGCGGCGATCTCGCCCAGCATCTCCGTTGCGTTCAGCTTGCCGTTCTCCAGGATGCCGATGGTCTTGCCCTCGATGCCGGCCAGGGCGGCGGCGCGGGCAAGGTTGCGCTCCGGCCCGGAGGCGGTGGGATCGTAAAGCTGCATGGCGGGGGGCTCCTCTGGTCAGTCGCAGTCGATGCACACGCCGATCGGCTTGTGCTGCATGAGGGAGCCGCGGCCACGGCTCCAGGACGGGATGAAGCAGGAATGGCCGCCGGCATCGCCGCCGCCCATGGTGATCAGGATGTCGTCCGGCGTCATCCCGCGATGGACGAAGCCGGGCTCCACCAGGGCATGCGCCGCGGCGTCGTGCTGCTTGTCGTATTCGACCTGGCGGTATTTGCCGACGCTTCGCATGCCGTCCACCGACCGCTTTGCCTGGCTGAACAGGAAAGACTGGGCGTCGGCACGGCTCCAGCCGGCATCGGCGAGGATGCGCATGTGCTCGGGTGCAAGGATCACGGCACTCTGGCCCAGGGTGATGCAGCCGTAATTGGCCATGGCGTCGGCCACCGCGCCGAGCACCTCCTCGGGCGTGCTGCCGCCGTGGTTCTCGACATTGCAGAAGCCGCCGCCGGCGAAGGCGGTGACGCTGGACACGCCCTCCGGGTAGCCCTGGGCCTCGCACAGCAGCGGCCAGGGATTGCCGCGCGCGCGCTCGGCGATGCAGAAGCTGTATTTGCCGGGATTGCCTTGGGTGGATTTGTCGGAAATGCCGGGGATCATCTGGAAGACGTTGCGCAGGATCAGCCGTGTCGCGCGGCCGATGGTGGCGTTGGCGCGGTTGCCGGGGCCGAACAGGTTCACGTCGGCGTTCATGGCGATGTCGTCGGCGTAGGAGCCGCTGACGATCAGCAGCGGGGCGGAGCCGCCGGTGCTGGCGGTGGAGCCGTGGAAGTTGAAGTCCGGCTTGTCCATCGCCTCGAAGGCGGCGACCAGGACGGGGAAATACTCCGGCAGGCAGCCGGCCATCACCGCATTGACCACGGCGGCGTGCACGGTGAGTTGCAGGCCGGTGGCGGGATGGGTGGCGATCACCGCTTCGCCCGGCCGCCCTTCATAAAGCCGCATCGCCTCGACGCGCTCGACCACCGGCGGGATGACCGGCAGGCCGTCGGTCCAGCCCTGTTGGTAGCAGTATTCGATGGCGGCCAGCAGGTCGTCGGGCACATCATGGATGCGTTGTGCATCGAGCGGCATGGATCTGGCCTTTCGTTCCCTCGGAGCGGCGAGCTTGGCATGGCAGGCGGGATCGCGGCAAATCCCCACCATGCCCCGACAGGTTGCGCGGCACGGCGGGGCGGCGCCGCTATCGCAGCAGATAGACCGGGCTGGTCCACAGCACGCTGCCGTCCTCGAAGGTGGCGCGCAGGTAGAGCGCGTTGTCGTGGTCGGCGGCCAGCTTGACCTGGCGCTGGAAGACGAGGCGGCGCAGGCCGGCTTCCGGCATCAGGAAGGCCCGCATGCGCCGTCCGAGCCCGCCGGCCTCCCAGACGTGCTCACGGTCGCGCAGCGCGGCCACCGGCAGCGTCGCCTGGATCAGGTTGGTGTCCAGCACAAGCGTGCCGTCCAGGCCCGCGAGCGTGACGTCCAGCGCCTGGAAGCCTCCGGTGGTCACGCCTTCGAAGCGCAGCGTGGTGGGGCCGGTCTCGAAGCGGTGATCGAGATTGAACCGGTTGATGGCCTGTGGCGCCCGCCAGGTGGCGCCGTCCAGGCCGATCGTGCCCTGCCATGACGTCTCGCGCCCGCGGCCACGGTACTCGCTGCCTTCCCACAGTACACGCAGGCGCAGCCCGGGGGGCGCCGGCGGGCGGATGGTTTCCAGCAGATCGGTTCGGTTGAACAGCTCCACCCGCTCGATGGCGCTGCCGGCCATGATCTCGGCCTGGAACAGCACGCTGTCGTCGCGCACCCCGGCCAGGATGTCGCCCATGATCGCCTGTGTGCCGTAGCCCTCCGCGGCGCCGCCGAGCGCGGGATCGTCGACGTGACACGCCGCCTTGTGTGCCAGGGTGACCGACACGTCGGCGAAGATGCGCGCGGCGTTCGACGTGGCGTAGTGGTGGCGGCGGCGCAGCGCGTCGAACACCCCGCCGCGGGACAGCGTATCGGCCAACAGGCAGGTGAGCCCGCCATAGCTGCCGAACTGTGAGCCGCCGGGGTGCGAGGCGCCCTGGCGGCCCTTGTGGCCATCGGAATTGGCGACGATGCCGACGCGCGCGCCGACGGCAAAGGCATCGTGCAGCAGCCAGTCGAAGGTGCCCCAGTCCGAGTGCACCTCGACCGCGCGCTCCAGCATGCGGTCATGGGCGTAGTGCAGGTTGGCGTAGCGGCCACCGACATGGGGCACGCACAGCACTTGCTGGGCCTCGGCGCGCAGGGCGGCGTGCAGGGCGCGGACATCCAGCGCATCGGTGGCCTCGTCGCCGAGGTCCTCGATCAACGCGCGCGAGGAGCGGCGGATGGTGCGGCCCTCCCCGGGGAAGATCACGTTGCGGTCGCCGCCAAGGGCGGTGTTGCCCGACCATTCGTAGCCCGGCAAGAAGACGAAGCGGCCAGGCGCGTCGAAGGCGGCGAAGGCGCGGTTGAAGTCGGCCCAGCCTAGCGGGGTGATCTGGAAGTCGTTGCCCTGGTGGCAGATGGCGTCCACGCCGGCGAGGTCGCGCGCATAGCTGGCGAGGGCATCGATCGAGCCGGTGCCAACGGTCTCCCCGCTCTGCCCGTGCAGGTCGGCCCAGTATGGCGTCAGGCCGGCCGGGGCCAAGCGGGCCGATGCCACGCGCATCGGGTTCGAGGCGGTGTCGCCCCATGTCACCACCAGCGCCTCGGCGGCAGCGGCGCTGAGGCCTTCGATGCGATGGGCGCGGGCGCCCGCCGGCCAGTCGAAGCTCTCCGGCAATCCGGCGACCGGGGCGTTGGCCGCAAGGGTGTGGCGCCCGGCGGGCAGCGGCGCCGGGTTGCCCCAGCGGTCATCGGCGCGCAGCACCAGCGCGAAGCTCTGCCCGGGTGCGCGCTGTGTCGGCATGATCGCCAGCCGCCGGGCGGGCGGACCGGGCGTGATCGCCAGGGTTGGCTGCTGCGGCAGCAGCGCCCAGTTGCAGGTGGCGAACACGTCGGCCAGCACCAGGAAGTGGAAATCGGGCTCGCAATAGGTCTGCATGCGCATGCCGGGCGAGCCGCCGCTGGTGTCGCCGAGGTGCACGGTGATGGTCTCGCCGGGTGCCAGGAAGCCCCGCGCCACCGACACGGTCAGCGTTCGCGACCACGGCCGCATCGCCAGCTTCGGGTGGAACTCCAGCGTGAGCTGGGCGCCGTTGCTGGCCGATGCGGTGACGAAGTTCGCCGCGGCTGGGTTGGTGAATTGCGGCCGGCCGAGGTCGCTCACCTGGCGGGTGCAGATGCGCAGGCTGCCGGTATCGTCCATGCCGAACCGCCCGGCGGTGAAGGTCAGGGCAAGGCTCGCATAGCTGCCCGCCTCGACCGGCGCATCGGGGGTGAGCACGACACGGCCGATCTCGGCGGCGCGATAATCGGTGAAATGGGCGGTATGGCCGGGATGCCGGTTCGGGATATCGAGGTGCGCAGGGCGGGCGTAGCCCAACCGGTGCGGCACCACGCCAGCGGCAGTTCTCTCATGCTGCCACCCTCTGCGGCATGTGGTCGAGATAGGCCTGTTCCGGCGTCCGTGCCCCCAGGCTCGAATGCGGCCGGCGGGCGTTGTAGAAATC
>CAMBRC010000093.1 GCA_945869965.1 Asaia bogorensis | reverse complement strand
ATCCAGGTCCTCCGCGCGTAATCCACGCAGCGTCAGGCGGGGTGTCAAAAGGGTTGGAATCGCGGTGCTCATGACGTGGATCCTACCATGCCGGCGGCAAACCGGGCTATGCTCGGCGGTGGAGGAGAATCGGCCCCGGTGGGTCGCCCGGCCTTCAAAGCCGGTTGGGGCCGCCACGCGGTCCCGGGTGGGTTCGACTCCCGCTCTCTTCCGCCCAATAACGCCGCCGAGTTTCGGCAAAGCCACAGTTTGTGGTAAATTTGCCACAGCCCCGCGCGGAAACAGACGATGACGGGTTGGTGAGCGGTTCCGGGCTGGTTCCAGCGGCCCCTCGGGGCTAGATTGCGGTTCTGAATTCGGGCCGCAAGGCACTGGAATCACCAAGCCGAGTCGTGATGCCGCGCTGCGGTATCGCACCATAAGGAGAAGATGACGATGAACCTGCGCAATGCGCTGATGGCCGCCGCCGTGATGGCCGCCCCCCTCGCGATCGCTCCCTCCACCGTCCAGGCCCAGGCGCTGAATGGCGTCTACATCGGTGCTGGCGCCGGCGTGAACTTCCTGACCTCCACCAACGTTCGTCCGCCCGGCGCCGGTTCGGTGAAATCCAACCTCGGCGTGGTTGGCCTCGGCAGCATCGGCTATGGCTTCGGCAACGGCCTGCGCGTGGAGCTCGAGGGCAACTTTCGCAACCAGACGGTGAAGAATAACGGCGCGAGCGGCAACCGCCAGAGCTTCGGCCCGATGCTGAACGTCCTTTATGACATGGACATCGGCACCAGCTGGGCCTCGCCCTATATCGGCGTTGGCGCTGGCGCCCAGTTTGGCAGGCTGCGCGGCGGCGGCAATTCGGTGAGCCAGAATGTGGCTGCGGCGGCACAGGGCATTCTCGGCGTCGCCTTCCCGATCACTGACGTCCCCGGCCTGGCCATCACCACCGAAGCCCGCGTGATCAGCACGCTGCAAAACGTGCGCTACGGCAACGCCGACAACACCAGCCCGCAGTTGCAGGTCTCCGGCCTGATCGGCCTGCGCTATGCCTTCGGCGTCGCACCGGCGCCGGTCGCTGCCAAGTCCGACGTTCCGGCCCCGGCCCCGGTCCGCACTTACCTGGTGTTCTTCGACTGGGACCGCGCTGACCTGACCCCGCGCGCCCGCCAGATCATCGCGGACGCCGCCAAGGCCTCGACCGCCGTTGCCACCACCCGGATCGAAGTCGGCGGCCACGCCGATCGCACCGGCACCGCCGCCTACAACCAGCAGCTCTCCATGCGCCGCGCCAATGCGGTCGCCGCCGAGCTGGTCCGTCTCGGCGTGGCCCGCAACGCCATTGACATCAACGCCTTCGGCGACACCAAGCCGCTGGTGGCCACCGCGGCCAACACCCGCGAGCCGCAGAACCGCCGCGTTGAGATCGTCCTGAAGTAATCAGCCGATCCCGCCTGAGTGAAGAACCGGCCCCGAAAGGGGCCGGTTTTTTATTGTGCTCTGCTTCGAGGAAGCAAGGCTGGGCTCCGCCCAGACCCGGCGTCGTGCGAAGCACGCTTACGCGTGGGGGCCAAGCCCCCTGGACCCTTAGCCCGCATCTCCCAGATGACCATGGATTTCCTTGTACGTTCCAGCCGAATCTCCGCTCGGACAGCAATCACCGACCGGTGACGCTGGTCGCGGGGGCCCTCCCGGCATTTCTGCCGTTGAAAAGGCCGGCGGATGGTGGGCAGACTACCTCCCAGATGGCCAGATGGGCTGGTCATCTGGGGAATCCCGGCTGAGGTCTGGTCCGCTCGGGGTTCAGGTTTCGGAGTTATTTTGGCATGAATGTTGATCGACTGGCGGCCCGTTCCCGGTTGGTGGTGTGGCTCGCCCTGGCGGCGGCGGCGGCGCCGGTGGTGGCGGTGGCGCAGCCGGCCGGGGACGCGGCGGCGGTGCGCGAGGCGGTGAAGGTCGAGTTGACGAAGCCTGGCTCGGCGGTCAGGGCAACGGATGTCACGGTGACGGGCGTTCAGTTCGAGGGAGTTTTCGCGACGGCCGTGGTAACGGTAAGGCGGGGGGACCCGCCGACGGTGTTCCTGAAAAAGGCGGGCGCCAGGTGGAAGGTGATCTTCGTTGGGACCGTGACCGAGCCTGGCCTGTGCGGGGATTTGGGTTTCCGGCGAATTCCAAGATGTGCCCCGATTGAGCGCGGCGGCAGGATTTAGCGCCTGAAGGGACCCATGGGCCAGCGGCGGAGCGCGGACCAGGCGGGTTGTGTGACCGGGCCGAGGATGCCGGTATCTGCGAGGTGTTCCTTTTGGCTCCTGCACCTTGACAGCGGGAAGTAGCCTTTAGGCACTGACGTGCTAGGTATTGCTCCGGCGAACTGTCCGTCTGGGGCGCGGCCCCGACCAATTCACAAATGCTGGGATTGTCCCCGATTTTTTCCGGCTTAGTAAATAAAGGTCCAGGGGCTTGGCCCCTGGCGGGTCTGGGCGGAGCCCAGCCTTGTCTTGTCTATCGCCGGACCGGGGGCGCCGCAGGCCGCGACGCCGGCGCCGGCGTCTACGGGCATTCCTTGACGTTGAACGGCTGCGAGATCGTCCGGCTGGCCGCCACCGTCACTATCTCGGTTGGCGACTTGACCGCCGCGACATCGGCATAGAGCTTCTGGCCATCGCGGCAGAAGCGGTAATTGTCGATGATGCGCCGGCGCGACTGCGCATTGGCGAGGTTGGTGATGTACTCGTCATGCTCATTGGACGCGCGGCGGCCGTAGTTGCGCGCGAAGTATTCGCTCAGCGTCTTTTCCTGCGGCAGCAGGGTGCCGCGATGGGTGGTGATGAAGGCATTGTACTTGTCGGTTGAGTCGCAGGCCAGGGCGGTGACCATCAGCCGGCTCTTAAGTGCGGCCACCTGGAACGCGGTCTTCTCGGCCGGGCGGGCGCAGAACTTGCCGTCGGGCACGGCCTCTTCGGCGACGATCGGCGGTTCGGCCGGGGGTCTTGGCGGGGCACATTGGGTCAGTCCGAGGGCGAGAAGGCAGGTAAGTGCGAGACGCATCGACCACTCCAGTGCGAAAACGTTATTCTCGCCACGCCTGCGAACAGGCGAACCGCGCGTTTTATACAGGCGGTTTCGTGACTACGACAACAGCGACAGTGAGCGCAACCGCCGGATGGCCCGCACAGCCACGTCAGGGCAGAGTGCGCTGGCCATTGCAGCACAAGGAGGCACAGCCATGAGCACGCTGGACGACACACGCTGGGACCTGGTGGCGCGGCGGGTGCCCGCGGACTTCCTGTATGCAGTGACCACGATGGGGATCTATTGCCGGCCCGGCTGTCCTTCGCCGCGGCCGCGGCGGGAGAATGTGCGGTATTTCACCGGCGCGGATGCGGCCGAGGCGGCGGGGTTTCGCGCCTGTCGCCGGTGCGATCCGAAGGGCGAGCGCGAGGCGATCGCGCGCGCGGTGGTGGCGGATGCCTGTGCCGCGATGGAGGCCGATGAGGGCATTCCGTCGCTGGAAACGTTGGCCAAGCGGGCGGGTTATTCGCGGTTTCACTTCCTGCAGATGTTCCGCGACCACACCGGGGTAACCCCGCGCAGCTATGCCGAGGGGGTGCGGGCGCGGCGGTTGCAGGCGGCGCTGAGCGGGGGGGCGCGGGTGGCGGATGCCATTCAGGGGGCGGGGTTCGGATCGGAATCCCGGGTCTATGAGGATACCGGCCGGCTGTTGGGGATGACGCCGGGGGCGCTGCGCCGGGGGGGCGCGGGGGAGGAGATCCGCACCGCGTTTGCCGATTGCCCGTTTGGCCGGCTTCTGGTGGGGGCCACCGCAAGCGGCGTGTGCTTCTTGGGGTTCGCCGAGCCGGATGATGCGCTGATGGGCGATCTCAGGCGGCGGTTTCCGCGCGCGACGGTGGTGATGGACGATGCCGGGCTGGCGGAGATCCTGGCGCTGGTGCTGGATTTCATCGCGGAGCCGCGCGAGGCGTTGGCGTTGCCGCTGGATCTTCGCGGCACGGCGTTTCAGGTGCGGGTGTGGGAGGCGCTGCGGCGGATTCCGCCGGGGGAGACGCGCAGCTACGGCGAGTTGGCGAAGATGATCGAGGCGCCGCGGGCGATCCGGGCGGTGGCGCGGTCGTGTGCCACCAATCCGGTGTCGCTGGCGGTGCCGTGCCATCGGGTGGTGGGCAGCGATGGTGATTTGACCGGGTATCGTTGGGGGGTTCCGCGCAAGCGCGAGATGCTGGCGCGGGAGCGGCGGGCGGCGGGGGGATAGGGCACGACAAACAAAAACGCGGCGACCCGAAGGTCGCCGCGCTGTTTGATCTCAAATAGGGAGAAGCGCCGTTTTGGAGCGACCCAGCATTCAGCCGCGACGGCGACGGATCGCGCCGAGGGCCAGCATGCCGGCGCCGAGGAGCGCCATCGAAGCGGGCTCCGGGGTGGTCACGGTGCCGTCGTCGTAGAGGTAGGACACCGTGGCGGTGGCTGCGGCCGTGGTCGACTGCGAGCCGCCGGCCTGGCCACCGCCGCCGGAGATCAGCAGCCCAGTCGCGGTCTGAACGCCAATGCCGAAAGAGCCAGGAACTGCGGCCTGATAGGAACCGAAGCTGGTTGTGTTGACCATTGCACCGGAGTTGGCCGAGCCAGTCAGCGGTCCGAAGAGCGTAGACGAGGCAGCCCCGATCGACTGGAGCCCGGTGCCCATGCTGGCAGTGAACAGCGGCGAGCTCAGCGTGAACCCGGCCAACGCGCCGACAAAGAACTGCGACTGGGTGGTGCCGGCAAAGAATGTCGACGAGGCGCCGCCGTTGCTGAGTGTGATGCTGCCATCGATTTGGCCGGTGATGGTCAGAGTCATGCTCACCAGCGAACCGAGGTCCGAGTCAAACTGCGTGCAGTTGAACGAACCGTTCAACTCGGTGGGGCCGGACAGCGAGCCGCAAGTGCCGCCAACCGAGATCAAAGCCGCCTGGGAAGGCGCAGCAAATGCCATCGAGCCGATAAACGCCGCGCTGGCAATCTTTACGATCGTGTTCAACTCACTTCTCCTAGGAAATCTAAATTCGTGAAAGGCATAGAAGCAAGGGCCGTGCCAACGAAAATTCGATAGTGAATTCAATATTCTAGGCTCGATTGGTGGCGGCAAAGCTGACGAAATGTAAAAATTACCGACTCACTTCCATTGGGGGGTGGCGGCCTTGGCGGGTGGCGGCAGGGTGCCGGGTGGCTTCGCTATCCAATTAAGCTATTGAAAAATATTATTTTTTGGAGATTTTGGGAAGCCCGGCGGGGATGGTTTGTGCCGCGTCGCCGGAGCGGTCGTGTAAAGTATGCCGACATGTCAGGCCGGGGCTGGTGAAATCAGGTGTGCGCCTTGGCCAGTGCCGCATCCACCGCGGCGCGCAGGCGGTCGCGGAACAGCGCGGGGGCGAGGTGCTGGGCGGCGGCGCGGCAGGTTTCGGCGGCGTACGAAGTGGTTTCGAAGCGGGCCACGGCGTCGATGATCGCCGCCGGGGTCTGTTGGTCGAAGAACAGTCCGGTGCCGTCGGTGACGATGTCGCGCGCGCCGCCGCGGCCGAAGGCGATCACCGGGGTGCCGCAGGCCAGGGCCTCGGCCAGGACGATGCCGAAATCCTCCTCGCCGGCGAAGACGAAGGCGCGGGCTTGGCGCATCAGGGCGATCAGCTCGGGCTGGGGCACGCTGGGGCGGAAGGTAATGTTTGCGGCGCCGGCGGCGGCGGCGCGCACGCGGGCATGGGCGGGGCCGTCGCGGACGATCAGCAGTTTTCGCTGCGGCATGGCGGCGAAGGCGGCGGCGACCAGGTCGACGCGCTTGTAGGCGACGTGGCGCCCGGCGATCAGGTAAGTGTCGCCGCTTGTGGTGCCGGTTGTCGCATCGGCGGGGGTGAAGCGGTCCACATCGACGGGCGGCGGGATCACAAGGGCCTCACGACGGTAGGTCTTGCGGATGCGGCGGGCGATGTAGGTGGAGTTGGTGAGGAAGGCGTCGACGCCGTTGGCGGTGCCGAGGTCCCAGCGGCGCAGGCGGGCCAGGAGGTAGCGTGCGTAGAGGCCGCGCAATCCACGGTTGAGTCCGGATTCCCGGAGATACTGGTGTTGCAGGTCCCATGCGTAGCGCATCGGCGAGTGGACGTAGCTGACATGGACGGTGTCCGGGCCGGTCAGCACGCCCTTGGCGACCGCGTGGCTGTTGGAGAGCACCAGGTCGTAGCCGGACAGGTCGAATTGCTCGACGGCGATCGGCATCAGGCCGACATACTGGCGGAAGATCCGCCGGGCGAAGGGCAGGCGCTGAATGAAGCTGGTGCGCGGGGTATGGCCGCGCAGGAAACCGCGCTGATCGTCCGGCAGGAAGTCAACGACGGCGAACAAATCGGCATCCGGGTAGCACAGCAGCATCTGTTCCAGCACCCGTTCGGCGCCGGCATAGTCCTGGAGCCACTCGCTGATGATGGCGATTTTCATGCCGTCTTGTCCTCTATTGCGAGGCTGGCGGCCAACGTGGAGAGGCGGGTGGCGGCGGAATGCCAGCTAAATTCAGCGGCCCGCGCCATGCCGGCGGCCCGCAGGCGCGCGGCGCAGGCGGGGTCGTCGAGCACCTGGCGCACAGCGTGAGCAATGTCGGCTGGGTCCAGGGGATCGACCAGCAATGCGGCGTCAGCACAGATTTCCGGCAGGGAGCCAGCGCGGGCGGCCACCACGGGGCAGGTGCAGGCCATGGCCTCGACGGCGGGCAGACCGAAGCCCTCATGAAGCGAGGGGAAGACAAAGCACGCGGCCCCTTCGTACAGCGCGCGCAACCCCGCATCTTCGACCCGGCCGATATAGCGGGCCGGCTTGGGCATGGCGGCGGCACCGAAGACGCGGGGGTTGAGGCCGCCGGTGATGACAAGGTCCATGCCGCGTGAGTCGAGCATAGCGGCAGTGGCGCCGAGGGCGGCGAGGTTCTTGTGTGCGGCGAGGCTGCCGACGGCCAGGACGTACGGGCGGACGAGGCCGAGACGGACAGGCAGATCGGCATCCGCCGGGTTTTGCAAGATGTGCTCTGCCCCTTCGCTGAGTACGGCGATCGCGGCGGGGTCGATGTCGAGGTGGTGGGCGATGCCGTTGCGCGCGAAGAGGGAGACGGTGGCTAGACGTGCGCCGCGAAGCACCAAGCCGCGTTGCAACCAATGGTACCAAGTCCGAAAGCGCCAGCTGTAGGATTCGGGAAAATCAAAGGTTGCCGCATCGTGGATCACCACAATCTGGCGGCGCAACGCTAACGGGGCGGTGTTGCCGAGATTGAGCAGCACGCCGCCTGTGGCGTGGCGTGGCAGGTCGAGCTGTTCCCAGGCTTGGCCGCGCAGATGGCCGATGCGTCGCACCCGCAGTTCCGATGCGTCGCGTGCGGCCGAAGGGGCTAGTACGTCCACAAGACTCTGGGCGGAGAGGGCGCGGGTGATTTCGACCGCGAAGCGCTGCACTCCGGTCATGTCCTGGCTCAGGAAGCGGCCATTGACCAGCAACTGGGTCATGGTGGAGCAGCAGTTCGTCGGCGCGCGGCTAAGGCGCCTTGGGCCATCCGATGCGCATCCTCATCCACCCGCGCGGCGCAGGCGATCAGAGCGCCGATCAGCAGGTAGAAATCCGGCGCGATCACCGCCGGGACCGACATGACCGCGGCGGTGAGGTGGCCCAACACGCCGGCCGACAGCCCGTCCAGCACCATGCTCTGCCCTCTCGTGGCAACCGTGCGGCGGGCGTGGCCGACATGGCGCACCAGCCGCGCCGCGAACCATATCAACAGGGCACAACCGAATATGCCGAGATTGGCCAGCAGCCCGGACACCAGGCTCGAAGATCGTACGCTGCCCCAGCCTGCGCCGAGGCCGTAGCTGGGGAACAGGATGCCCAGGCTGTCTCGATCGAGCCCGGTGCGGCTGGCGAACGATTCGCCGTCGGCCTTGTTCAGGCTCTGGCGGGTGACCAGAGCGATCGATTCCTCGAACCGAGCGGACAGGGTGGAGACCGACAGCGCGGCGGCGATCGCGATCAACACGATCGGCACGGCAAAGACAAAGATGCGCAGGGCCACCGGCTTCGGCGCGCGGGTCAGGCCATATGCCACCATCGCCAGCCCGCCGACCGAGAGCACGGCAAAGCCGGTGGTGGAGGTGGAAAGCACCAGCGCCAGCACCGCGAATGGCAGCAACCAGAGCGCCAGCCGGTTGCCGTGGCCGCGCAGCACCAGCCAGGCGCAGCAGAAGATCGGCCCGGACAAGTAATAGGCCAAGGCGGCTGGCTCGCTGAACGTGCCGTTGATCCGCGGCACGATCCCCACTGTTTGGTTGGGGTGCTGCGCCCAGCCGGGGTTGGAATATAGGAAGGCCTCGGGATACCAGATCCCGGTCAGCTTGTTGGCCAATTGCCAGGCGCAGACCGCCACCACAACGACGCCGCAGCCGAGATAGGTTTGCAGCAGTCGCACCGGATCGATGCGCGAACGGCTGAGATACAACGCCGCGCCAACTAACATGGCGGTGTCGAGCAACAGATAGAGGGATTGTGTGACATTGCCGCTGCCGGGTGCCAGCGGCACCGGGATATTGAAGGGCGGAGCCAGCTTCTGTGGCCAGACGGTGAAGGCGCCAGCAAACAGCCGTGGCACCAGGATCGCGGTGAGCAAGGCATAGGCAGCGGTAAGCAGGAACGGCTCCAGCGTACGCCAGGCGCGGGGTGCGGCCGGGAAGCGGGCACCGAGCAAGATTTGTAGAGCGACATAGGACAGGAACAGGCAGGCCGGTATCACCCCGGGCGGCAGGCCGAGTCCGCTGATGGTTAGCGGCGTCGCCGCGCCAAATGCGCCGGCCAGCAGCACTAACTGCAACTGCCAGGTGGGTTGAAGGATGGCGGCCACGCACAGAGGCAGGAGGACGTAGCCGAATGGGGTCAGTTCCACGGGGCGCCGCCGGGTCGATGCGAAAAAATGGGGGTCAAGGGGCCCTCGGCCCCTTGCCGGCGGAGCCTTGCTTGCTCACCCGTTCGCTCCGCGTCAGCGCAGGTAGCTGCCATACTTGCGGTGGACATAGGCGTGGCTACCTTCGGAGGCGGCGAGCGAGCGCAGGTTGGCTTGGGTTATGACGATGCCGGCCACCTTGGCGCCGTAGACGCGCAACTGTTTCAGCGCCTGGAGCACCAGCACGCGCGGGGTGCGGCGCCAGCGCACCACCAACACCGTGGCGTCGGCCATCAGCGACAGCACCCGGCTGTCGACCACTGCCAGGACCGGCGGTGAGTCCAGGATGATGATGTCGTAGTGGTCGCGCGCCTCATTCACCAGGGCGCGCAGGGCGTCCGACGATACGATGGTCTGGACGTTTTCGCGCGCGCCGGCGGCGGTGATGACGTCGAGCTGGGTGGCTTCGTCGCGCTGCACCAGGTCGGCCACGCGCTGGCCGGCGACCAGGGCGCCGACGCCTTGTTGGGGCGCGATGCCCAGGGTGGCGGCGATGCCGGGCCGGCGCAGGTCGCAATCGACCAGCAGGCTGCGGCCGCCGGCGCGCGCCACGCTGCGGGCGAGTGCGACCGAGAAGAAGGTCTTGCCTTCGTCCGGCAGAGCGGAGGTGACCAGGACGACTTTCGGCCGGCCGGCGACGTCGGCCATCTGGAGCGCGCCGCGCACGGTGTTGATGGATTCCAGGAACGCCATGTCGCGCTCGTCCAGCATCAGCGCGGTGGCGCGGTCCTTTGCGCGCGGGATGAAGCCCAGCGCGGACAGGCCGGTTTCCTCCTCGACCTGTTCGGCGGTGCGAAAGCCGGTTTCCAGCCGGTCGCGCACCAGGGCGGCGATCACCGCGATCAGGCAGGAGGCGAAGAAGGACAGCACCAGCAATTGCCGCTTGGTTGGCGGTGCCGAGCCGAGCGGGGTGGTGGCGCGCGAGACCAGGGTGGCGTCGGGCTGCTGGCCGCCGCTCTGGTTGGCGCTCTGTTCGGCGCGGTTGAGCGTTTCAGTATAGACGATGCGCGCCGCGGTGGCCTCGGTTTCCAGCTCGCGCAGGCGGATCTCGGCCTTGTTCTGGTCGGCGACCTGGCCTTGCAGCTCGTTCAGGCTGCCGCGCAGCGAGGTTTCGCGGGCGCGGGCGGCGGCGACTTCGCTGATGATCGAGCCGACGACCTTGGCCACCTCGTCGTCGATGCGGGTGCGCACCTCGCGTTCTTCGGCGCGCAGGGCGACCACGGCGGGGTTGGCCTCCAGCCGGGACTGGCCGATGCTGGCCTGGCGGGCGGCGATCTCGGATTGCTGCGTGCGCAGGCGCTGGATGAGGGGCGAGGCGACCACCTCGGGGATGGCGTACAGGCTGCCCTGGCCACGCTGGGCGGCGCGGATCTGTTCCAGGCTGACTTCGCGCGACAGCCTGGTACTGGTCGCCTGAACCAATTGCGTGTTGATCTGGGCCAGTTGCTGGCCAAGCATGGTGACGCGGCGTTCGCCGGTGGTGGCCGCGGAGCGATCCTCGATCAGGCCGTTGGCCTCGCGGAAGCTGGCGACCTCGCGCTCGGCCTCGCGCAGCTTGCCCTTGAGCGGGGCGAGGCGCTGGTCGAGGAAGGCGTTGGCGCGCTTGACCGCGTCGTCCTTGAGCTCCTTGTTGAAGTCCAGGTAGACGTCGGCATATTCGTTGGCGATGCGCTCGGCGAGCTCGGGATCCTCGGTGCGTACCTGGACGGCGACGACGTATGAGCGGCTATCGTTGGCAACGCTGAGTTTTTCGGTGGCGAGCATGACGGCGGCGGCGCGCTTTTTCTCCTCGTCCGAGAGCGGTCGCGGCTCGGGCGGGGCCTGGCCGGCGAGTGCCAGCAGGGGGGCGAACTGGGCGGCCATGCCACCGGGGCGGCGCGACAAGGCTGCGGCGAATTCGGGTTCGCGCACCAGGTCGAGCCGGCTGACCACCGCGATGGCCAGCGCCTGGGAGCGGATGATGTCGACCTGGGTCTGGACCTGGAGCAGGTCCGCCTGGCTGCCGGTGACGATCGCCTGGAGGTCGGACATGGCGTTGCGCCGTGTGTCGATCAGGATCAGCGCGCGGGCGTCGTACGTTGGGATGAGGCTGGCGATCTGCACCGCGGCGCCGGCCATCAGCACGATGACGACGGTGAAGATCAGCAGCTTGCGGCGCCACAGCAGGTCGATCAGGCGGAACGGCGAGATGGTGTCCGGCGGGCGCACCTCGCCCAGCACATCCACTTGCAGACCGTCGGACGGACGGGTCAGCGACATCCTATTCGGCCGGAACGGGGCGCGCGATGGCGGTGTCGGTCATGAGCCGGTGAAATTCCAGTGGTGCTGAAAATTCGACTGCGAAGTGCGATCGATAGCAACAATTCATGTGAAGGTCCAATGACGCCGGCCGGTAAGCTGTTACAAAATCGCGGGCTTCGGCGATGAGGCTGAGCAGAAAACATCGAGCGAAGCTGAAAAATGCGTCGGCGCCTCGTTTGGCGAGAATATGCAGCGGGAGGATGGATTGCAAGCAAACCCCGGTACGCCGACCATGGCACGGTGATTGCGGCAGGTTTTATGTTGAGTGGGCGTTGCGCGGCGGGGCTTGGCTTGTTGCTCGGGCTGTGCGCGGCGCAGCTGTGCGCGACGGGGGCGGCGTATGCGCAACTGATCGACCGCTATTTCCCGGCGGGGTTGCCTGGCTATGGCGCGCAGCCTGGGGTTACCGTGCAGTCGCGGGCGCGGCCGGCCTATGACCCGCTGGGGGTGCGCGTCGGCGGGATCGTGGTGCGGCCAACGCTGTCGACCGGGCTGGGCTATACCAGCAACGCGCTCGGCCAGCCGCGCGGACGGGGTTCGGTACTGGCGCAGACCTCGGGCAGCATCCTCGCCGGCAGCGACTGGGGGCGGCATGCGATCGGCGGCTTTCTGAGCTTCGACGACCAGCGCTATCTGTCGGCCAGCGCGCAATCGGCCACCGCCTGGACCGCGGCACTCGGCGGCACGATGGAGATCGGCCGCGGCGCCCTGGTGCTGGGGGCGGCGCATCTGGACCTGTTTCAGACCGCGCGCGCGCTGGACGGGCTGGCGATCGACCGGCCCGGCCGGTTCCAGGTCGAGAACGCGCGCGCCGGCTACACCTGGCGCAGTGGCCGGCTGTCGCTGGCGCCGGGGCTGGCGGTGAGCGCCACGCGCTTTGACGACGTCTTTGTGCGCGGCCAGCGCGTTGTGCAGCGCTATCGCGACCGCACGGCGATCGAGGGCAATATCACCGCGCGCTGGGAGCTGGCGCCGCTGCGCGACCTGGTGCTGGATTTGCGCGCGGTCGGCTTCGATCATGCCTGGCGCGAGCCTGGCCGGCCGAGCCGCGATGCCACCACGGTCGCGCTGCTCGGCGGCATCGACTATGCCACCGACGCGGTGTGGCGGGTGCGGGCACTGGTTGGCGTGCAGCATCGCCGCTTCGCCGACCCGACGCTGAAGGCCGTGGTCGGCCCGATGGCGGAGGTTTCGGCGATCTGGGCGCCGTCCGGGCTGACCACGGTCACCGCCACGCTGTCGCGGCGGATCGAGGATGCGGCGGAACTGGCGGCGGTGAGCTATAGCTTCACCGGGCTGCGCGTGGCGGTCGATCATGAACTGTACCGCAATCTGGTGCTGGCGGGCTATGGCGAGCTGCAACAGGCGGAGTACCAGCAGCGCAGCGGGCGCGACCGCACCGCCGGCTTCGGGCTGGGGGCTACCTGGCTGGTCAACCGGCGGATGCGGGTTTCGGCCAACTGGGATTGGAGCACGCGCTGGCGCAGCGATGGGGCGATGGTGGACGAGGGTGTGGCGCTGCTGCGGTTGCGGTTTGCGATGTAGTATGGAGAGCGACGGAATGGATGGGGGTCGGATGACATTGCGCTGGGCACTGGTCGCGCTGCTTGTGCTGGCTGGATGCAGTCGGATCAAGGACCTGCCGCCAGTGCCAGAAGCGGGTGACGCCGCCTATCGCCTGGGCGTCAGCGACCAGGTGCGGCTGCTGACATTCGGCGAGGAGTCGCTGTCGGAAATCTTCCGGGTCAATGACGGCGGCAACATCGCGCTGCCGCTGCTTGGGCCGGTGCGCGCGCGCGGGCTGACCACCGATGAGCTGAGCCGCGCCATTGCCGGCGAGCTGACCCGCCGTGGGCTGATCCGTGATGCCTCGGTCGCGGTCGAGGTGGTGGAATACCGCCCGGTCTTCGTGCTGGGCGAGGTCAATCGGCCGGGGCAGTACCCGTATCAGCCCGGCATGACGGTGCTGAGTGTGGCCGCGGTCGCCGGCGGCTTCACCTATCGCGCGGTCCAGGATCAGGCGGCGGTGGTGCGGCTGGTCGATGGGCGCCCGGTTGAAGGGCGGGCGAACCCGCTCACCGTGCTGCGGCCGGGGGATGTGGTGACGGTTTATGAGCGCGTATTCTAGGGCGTAGGAAGGAAGCAAGTTCTTCTTTTTTGAAAAAAAAGAAGCAAAAAGCTTTTTATCCATAAGGCAATTAAATGGATGAAGTTTTTTTGCTTCTTTTTGTTCACAAAAAGAAGACTTCCTTCAACTTTCTTCCTGAAAAGCCTGCTCGCGCTTCCGGCGGACCGCGGGCAGGATGACGATCAACAGCAGCAGCGCCGCCAGGATCAGGAAGCTCAGGCTCAGCGGGCTGGTGACGAAGACCGTGGCGTCACCGCGCGCCAGCAGCATGGCGCGGCGCAGGTAGGTTTCCATCATCGGGCCGAGGATGAAGCCCAGCAGCATAGGGGCGGCCTCGCAATCCAGCTTGTGGAACAGGTAGCCGATCACACCGAACAGCGCGATCAGCAGCACCTCGTCGGCCGAGTTGTTCAGCGTGTAGACGCCGATGCAGCAGAAAAACAGGATCGCGATCGACAACAGGCGATAAGGTACCATCAGCATCTTCACCCAGATGCCGACAAGCGGCAGGTTGAAGACGACCAGCATCAGGTTGCCGATCCACATGCTGGCGATCATGCCCCAGAACAGGCCGGGCTTTTCAGTCATCACCTGCGGCCCCGGGATGATGCCGTGGATCATCATGCCGCCGACCATCATCGCCATCACCGCGTTGGACGGAATGCCGAGGGTGAGCATGGGGATGAAGCTGGTCTGGGCGGCGGCGTTGTTCGCACTTTCGGGTGCTGCCACGCCCTGGATCATGCCGGTGCCGAATTTCTCCGGGGTCTTGGAGATGCGTTTCTCCAGCGTGTATGCGGCAAAACTCGCCAGCACCGCGCCGCCGCCCGGCAGGATGCCGAGCACGCTGCCCAGCGCAGTGCCGCGCAGCATCGCCGGGAACGACTCCTTGAGGTCCTTGCGCGTCGGCATCAGCCCGCTGATCTTGGAACTCAGCAGATCGCGGCGCTGCTTGTTGGTCAGGTTGGCCATGATCTCGTTCAGGCCGAACACCCCCATGGCAATCGGCACGAAGTTGACGCCGTCGAACAGGATGTCGATGCCGAAGGTGTAGCGCAGTGCGCCGGTGTTCACGTCCGTGCCGACAATGCCGAGCAGCAGGCCGAGCAGGATCATGCCGACCGCCTTGATCACTGAGCCATGCGCCATGACGACGGCAGTGACCAGCCCCAGCACCATCAGCGAACAGTAATCCGCCGGCCCAAATTGCTGCGCCACCTTGGTCAAGGGCGGTGCCGCAACCGCGATCAGGATGGTGGCCACGGTGCCGGCGAAAAAGCTGCCGATGGCGGCGATCGCCAATGCAGGCCCCGGGCGGCCCTGGCGCGCCATCGCGTAGCCGTCCAGGCAGGTGATCACCGAGGAGGACTCGCCGGGCAGGTTGACCAGGATGGCGGTGGTCGAGCCGCCGTACTGGGCGCCGTAATAGATGCCGGCGAGCATGATCAAGGCGCCCTCGGCCGGCAGGTAGTAGGTGACCGGCAGCAACAGTGCCATGGTGGCGACCGGGCCGACGCCGGGCAGCACGCCGATCGCGGTGCCGACGACGGCGCCGACGAAGCACCAGAACAGGTTCTGCATCGTCAGGGCGACGGACAGGCCGAGGTAAAGGTTGGAGCCGAGGTCGCTCAGTTCCATGGGGAGGTCCAGTGGCTAGAAGAAAAGAAAGGTGTTTTTTTTTGGAAAAAAAGAACCAAAAAACTTTTATCCATTGGGCGGGAGCCAGTCGCCAAAGCCCGGCGCAAATGGATAAAGTTTTTTTGCTTCTTTTTGTTCACAAAAAGAAGACCTTCCTTCCCTAACTCCACGGGAAAACCTTGATCGGCATACCGAGCCCCCAGATGAAGATGCCGACGCCCAGCAGGATCATCACCGGAAAGAAGATCGCCAGCTGGCGGCGGTTGTGGCCCTCGCCGGCCAGCGCCCCCAGCGTCATCAGCACGAGCATCGTCACCACCAGCCCGGCCGGCTCGATCAGCAGCGCGAAGCACACTGCCGCCAGCGTGATCAGCAGCACCGGGCGCCAGGCCCATGCGGTGAGGCGGGGGCCGTCGGTCAACAGCCCCTTGACGAAGATGGTCGCGCCGATGCCGATCAGCCCCCAGCTGAGCAGCCAGGGAAACACCCCGCTGCCGAGCCGCAGCGGCGTGCCCATGGGATAGGCGCGGCCGATCCACAGCGCGGCGGTGCCGATGGCGGCGAACATGACCCCGCACAGCAGGTCCTGGCCGCTGCGCAGCCCCGATTTGCCTTCGATTTCCGTGGTTTGGGTCATGGCGTGCCTATTCGATCTTCAGCCCGGTGCGGGTCACCCAATCCTGGTACTCGGCCACCTGGCCGGCCAGCTCGGCTGCCAGCTCGGGGCCGGTCTTGGTCATCGGGAAGAACCCAACCTGCAACACGCGCTGCTGCACTGCCGGATCGGCGTTGGCCTCGGCAATGGTGCGGGCGAGCTTGTCCTGGATCGCCGCCGGCGTCGCCTTGGGCACGAAGATCGCGGCGAAGGTCGGCAGCCCGACATTGTAGCCGGCCTGCATGATCGTCGGCGTGTCGGGGAACATCGGGAAGCGGCGGTCCGAGGTGACCGCCAGCAGCGTGGCCTGCCCGGCCCGGACATGCGGGAACATCACGCTGTCGATGATCACATCGACGGTGCCGCCGAGGAAGTCGATCAACGCCTCGGCGCCGGTGCGATAGGGCACGTGCAGCATGTCGATGCCGGCCAGCAGCTTGAACGCCTCGCCACGCAGATTCGTGGCCGAGCCCGAGCCGGGCGAGGAATACGACAGCTTGCCGGGATTGGCCTTGGCATAGGCCACCAGGTCGCCCAGCGTCTTGAAGCCGGTCTTCGGCAGCACGGCGAAGCCATAGACGAATTCGCCCATCGGGCCGACCGGGGTGAGGTCGGTGGCCGCATACGGCATCTTGCGCAGCGCCGGCAGCAGCACCAGCGGCGCGTTCGGCGAGGCCAGGATGGTGTAGCCGTCCGGGGTGGCGCGCACCGCCGCCTCGGTGCCCACCGCACCCGAGGCACCGGCGCGGTTCTCAACCACGAAAGGCTGGCCCAGGCGGCGCGACAGCGCCTCGGCGAAGGGGCGGGTGATGGCGTCCATCGATCCGCCGGCCGGGTAGTTGACGATGATCCGCACCGGCTTGGCCGGCCAATCCTGGGCCGCCACCGGCGCCGCGGCCATGCCGGCCAGTGCGGCAAACGCCGCAAGCCATCCCGATATGCGCATGCCGGTGCCTCCCTGAAAGCGCGGTCGTCGCGGTTGCCCCCACGGTTGCCCCGCACGGTTGCCCTGGGGACACCTCATCGTTTCCCTTTGCCCGCACCGGCAGCACTTGTCGAGGCACAGCGCTCTCGCCGCGCTTGCTCCGCCGGGTGGAACCCGGCAATACGCACCGGCATGCGGACCCGGCGCACCGGGCCAGTTCAGGGAGACACGACATGATGAAGCGGCGCACGCTGGTGACCTCGATGCTCGCAGCCCCGGCCCTGCTTGGCAGCACGGGCGCGCGCGCCCAGGCGGCATGGCCCACCAAGCCGGTGAAGCTGATCCTGCCCTATGCCCCCGGCGGGGCCACCGACTTCATCGGCCGGCCCTGGGCCGACAAGCTGGGCCAGGCGCTCGGCCACCCCTTCGTGGTCGACAACCGCGGCGGCGCCTCGGGCGCGATCGGCACCGAGGCGGTCGCCAAGGCGGCGCCCGATGGCTACACTTTCCTGCTGACCCCATCGGCGCCGCTGACCGTGCTGCCGCACATGCGCAAGGTTGGCTACGACGTGCGAAAGGACCTGGTCCCGGTCGGCCGGGTGGGTGACCTGGTCTGCGGCTTCACCATCATCCCCTCGCTCGGCATCAACTCGATCGCCGAGCTGATCGCCTATGCCAAGAAGAACCCGGGCAAGCTGGCCTTTGGCTCGGCCGGCCCCGGCACCTCGACGCATATGCGTATCGAGGCGTTCAAGGCGGCGGCCGGCGTCGATATCCTGCATGTGCCGTATCGCGGCAGCGCCGACGCGCTGAACGACCTGCTGGCCGGCACCGTACAGATGATGAACGAAATCAACGTGATCCCGCATGTCAAAAGCGGCAAGCTGAAGCTGCTGAACGTCAACAACCCCACCCGCCACCCGGATTTCCCCGCCGTGCCGACGCTGACCGAGGCCGGCTTCCCCGGCATCGACGTCCCTGTCTGGTACTCGGTGTGGGCGCCGACCGGCACGCCGAAGGACATCATCGTCGCCCTCAACCGCAAGATCGGCGAAATCGCGCCGACCCCGGACATGGTCGCCCGGATGCAGAACATCAACGTGGTGGTGCCGGTCGAGACGCCTGAGCAGATGATGGCCTATTTCGAGAAGGACGCGGCGGCCAACGCCGCGCTGATCCGCGACGCCAAGATCACGCTGGACGGCTGACGCCCCAGCCCCGGCTGGCGGAAGTTGCCCGTTTTAGCTATGGAAGCGCGCGGGGCCGGGTTAGCACAGCGGTAGTGCAGTGGTTTTGTAAATCCAGGCACCACCTTCTCATGCCGAACATACCGCCTTACGACCTTAGTGATTTCAATATCTTGCCTTCGAATACCTCCTCATGCTAACCATACCTCCTCACGCCAGCGCAGGGGGTTTCTGTGACTAAGCGACTAGGGTTGACCGACATCGCCATCAAAGCTCTCCCAATCCCCACCACAGGCCAGAAGACCTACTTTGACGACCAGCTCCCAGGCTTTGGGGTTCGCGTGTCGCAGGGAGGCTCTCGCAGTTTCGTCGTGATGTTCGGTCCGAAGCGTCAGCTCCACACCCTCGGCCGCTACCCCACCACAAGCCTCAAGGATGCGAGAAAGGGGGCCATGAGCTACCTAAGTCGCACAACGCACTCTGCGCCACTCCTAGATGGCAAAATGCGCGTTACAGTATAAACAGCGGCTGCAAAGTGTACCACTTCACCGGTTGATGCGGTCGTCCTGAAGGCGGCGGCAAAGTGTACCGGTCCTGCTAGGCCTTTCTGATGTCCATGACGGGCATGGAGAGGCTGGAAGGATGTTCACAGTGGAGTTCTATG
>CAMBRC010000092.1 GCA_945869965.1 Asaia bogorensis | reverse complement strand
GCGCTGGATCGGGTCGTTCGATTCCGGCTGGCCCAGGCAGACGAGTTCGAAGCCGTCGGGGCCCAGCGCCTCAAAGCCGGCGACGGTCAGCCAGCCGACCGGATGGGTCTTCAGGGTTGGCGAGAGCAGGCCGATGCGCAGCCGGCGAGCGGGGTCGCGGGTGTTGGCGAAAGGCAGCGGCGGGGTGCGCGGCATGGTGCGGCCGACGCCGCGATAGGCGTCGAGTAGGGCGGGGCCGGTGACGTCCTGGTGGTAGGACAGCGCGTTGCCGAGGGCGCGCCAAGCGAGGTGGGCGGCGGGCATCAGGGCCACTGCCTGCCGGGCGCGGGCGAGGCCGGCGTCCTGGAGGCCGAGGGAGACCAAGGCGTTGGTGAGGTTGCACAGGAAGTTGAGCTGGGGGCCCTGCTCGTCGATGAGGGTTTCCAGGATCGCGCGGGCTTCGTCGTAGCGGAAGACGCGGACCAGGGTGGCGGCGAGGTTGTTGCGCAGGTTGCTGTCGGCCGGGGCGAGTTCGACCGCGCGGCGCAGCACGTCGACGGCCAGCTTGGCGTGGCTGCTGACGGTCAGGGCGTTGGCCAGGGCGACGGTGGGGACCAGGGCGTCCGGCGCGAGGGCGACGGCGGCTTCCAGCACCTCGACTGCCTCGTCGCGCTGGCCCAGTTTTCCCAACAGCACGCCGCGGGCGGACAGGATGGCGACGTTGCCGGGGTCGGTGGCGGCGGCGAGGTCGAGGCGGGCGAGTTCCTCGGCGGCGGTGCCGGCCAGGGCGGCGGCCTCGGCGCGGCGGACGGCGATGTCGATGTTGTCCGGAACCAAGCGCTGGGCCTCGCCGAAAGCAGATTCGGCGGCCGGGATGTCGCCGGTCATCATCAACGACAGGCCGAGCGCGTCCCAGGAATCGGCGCGGTCGGGGGCGCGGGCGCAGCAGCGCAGGAGGAGCATCTGGGCGCGCGGCGCCTCGTGGCGCAGCATCAGCAGGGCGGCGAGACTGAGCAGGGCCTCGGGGCGTTGCGGGTTGCGTTCCAGGGCGCGCTCGTACTCGGCCTCGGAGCCGGCCAGGTCACCGGCGCGGCGCAGACTTTCGCCGAGGCGCAGCGGCGGTTCGTCCCAGTCGGGCCGGTGGTCGGCGAGGGCGCGCATCATCGCCTGGGCCTGCGCCGGATCGCCCGCGCGGTCTTCGGCCAGAGCGAGGTTCAGCAGCGTGGCCGGGCGTGTGTCGCCGAATGCCACGGCGCCGCGCAGGGCGACCATGGCCTCGGGGGCGCGGCCTTGTCCGAGCAGGGCCATGCCGAGGGCCGCGTGGCGGGCGGCGTCCCATTGCTCGATGGCGGAGGCGGTAGCGGGTTGCGGCATCAGCCGGTCCGGCAGGGGGTCAGCCGTCATGGCGCACCCGCTCCAGCACGAACAGCAGGCCGGGCACATCGGCCTGGGCCTCGGTGCGCAGGACCTCATGTCGTGCCGTGCGGATGGCGAAGCCGGCGGCGGTCGCGGCCTGGATCACGTAGTCCTGGCGGTGGGCGAAGCGGCCTTGGCGGCCCAGGCGCCAGCCGCGGGGATCCCCCGTGATGGAGTCGTCAAGCTCCTCGACGGTGAACATGAGCTTGCCGCCGGGTTGCAGCCGGGCATGGGCCAGCGCCAGCGCGTCGTCGAGCACGCCGAAGTAGCAGAAGACATCGGCCGCCAGGATGATCGGCCATGCGGTGGTGTCCTGGGCCAGGAAGGCCTCCAGCTCGGCATGGACGAGGGATTGGTAGAGCCCCTTTTCGCGCGCCTCGGCCAGCATGCCGTCCGAGATGTCGATTCCGGTCAGGCCGGTGATGGCGAGGTCGGACAGCACGACGGCCATCAACCCGGTGCCGCAGCCAAGGTCGAGCACTGGGCCGAGCGCCGCGCCGTCCTCCAGGGCCGGGAAATGCGCCAGCAACGCCGTGCGCAGCAGGCCGGGGACGCGATAGTGCAGGCCGATCAGGTGCGATTCGAAGCGCGCGGCATAACCGTCGAACACGGTTTCCAGATAGGGCGCAGGCGCGCGCGAGGCCTGCGGCAGCATGCCGGCGGCGACCACGAGGTGGCGGACATAGGGGTCTTCCGGGGCCAGTTTCAGCGCCTCGGCGTAGGCGAGATTGGCCTCGTCGTGGCGGCCGAGGCTGGAGAGCGCGTGGCCGCGCAGGCCGAACACGCAGGCATCGGCGACACCATCGCGCCGGGCCGTCTCGGCCAGGTCGGCGGCGCGGTCAAACATACGCTGGCGCATCGCCAGCATGATCGCGGCGGTACGCAGGCCGACATCACCGGGGCTGTGACGGGTGGCTTGCGCCAGCACCGCAGCGGCGCCGGCGAAATCGCCGGTGCGTTCCAGCGCCACGCCGAGCGCGCGGGCACAGGAGGCGCGACGCGGATCGGCGTCGAGCGCTTCGCGCAGGCACGGCAGGGCGTCTTCCGGGCGGTTCATCTCCAAAAGGATCACGCCGAGCACGGCCTTGGCCTGGCTGTTGCCCGGTGCCAGGATCACTGCCTCGGCGGCGTCAGCGGCGGCGCCGGGAACGTCGTGCGCCTGCATGCGGGCGTCGGCGCGGCAGATATGCAACTCGACCGAATCAGTGTCGATCGCCAGCCCCGCGTCCAATTCGGCTAGTGCTTCGGGAATCCGCCCTTCGCGCAGCAGCAGCCGCGCCTCCATGTCGACGAGATCCGGCGATGGCGGCGACATGCGGCGCAGAGCACCCAGCAGCGGGCGGGCGGCGTGCACGCGTCCGGCGGCGATCATGTCGCGGACGCGCCGGGTGAGTGCCTCGGGATCGGGCCGGGCGGTGGCCGGCGGGGAGGAAGATTGCATCGGATGCTCCTTTTGAGCGATCGGCGAGAGGCGTCAGACGAACAGGCTGCGCGACTGCACGGCCAGGGTGTCGAAGGCGGAGGCGTTGGTCGATGTGCCGGCCCGCTGTTTTTCCAGCAGGTAGCGCTGGACCAGGCCATCGACGAACTTGGGTTCCTGCAGGCGCTTGAGATCCAGGCGGGTGGTGACCGCGCGTTCCTGGGCCGGCAGTTCCTGGAAGGCGATTTCGCGCGGGATGCCGAGTGCCGTGGTCACCAAGCGGCGCATCACGGGATCGCCGAGGATCTGGATGGCGTTGGTGAAGGTCTTGGCGCGCTGGCGGATATCCAATGCATCGGACAGGCCGGGGGTGCCGGCTTCGAGTCCCTTGCGCCACTTCACCTCGGCGTAGCCGTCGGTCAGGGTGGTCTGGACCTTGGGATCGCGCAGGATGTCCAGCCCCTTGGTGGCGAACTGGAACGTCTTCACCACGGCGGACCAGCGGCTGTCGGCGAGCCGGTTGACCAGCGATTTCGGGTCGGCAGGGTCCGACAGCAGCACCTTCCTGGCCAGCCCGGCGTACGGGATCTGGTCGGACAGGCTGTTGGCGGTGAGCAGGACTTTCAGCACGGCGGGATCGCCCAACGCCTGGGCGGCCGTCGTCGCCTTGGCCAGGGCCTGGGTGAAGCCCGCGATGTCGCGCCGGGTTTCCGGCAGTTTGGCGGCGGCGGCGATCTCGCGGGTGCCGTTCTTGTCGGCCTGGCGCAGGGCGGTGAAGGGATCGGTGCCGGTGCTCGCTGTGGCCGCCGAGCCGAAGCCGTAGAGCGTCGACAGCAGCGACCCGCCAGCGGTGCTGCCGCTGAGGAAGCCCAGTAGCGCGGAACCGGAAACCTGCGCCACCGCTGCCTACCTCAGGCCTGGCCGGCGAGGCCGGCGGCGATGTTCTCGTTGACCTCGATCAGAAAGTCGAAGTCCGGCGCATCGCGCTGCATCTCGCGTTGCACCGCCATGCCGACCGAGACAATGGACGCGCGCAGCGGATCCGGCAGGGCGTTCTGCGGGTCCTGCAGCAGGTCGATGACCGTGGACCAAAGCCGCGCGTTGTCGGCCAGCGCGCGGACTTGCAGCACTGCGTTGGCCCCGCGGCCTTTGCGCAGCGCGGCGACAGCGCGGCGGAACACATCCGCTTCCTGGTCACGCGCGCTGCGATGGGCCGATGAGGCGGCATAGGCCCTCACGGCATGTTCCATGCCATTTTGCATGAGGTGCGATCCTTTTTCTGGAGAGGCCGTCAGGCGCGCCCGGCCGGCGCCAGCATGGGAACCGGGCTGGTTTCGGGAGTGGCGGGTTCGACGACGCGCCCAAGCACTGCATCCTCGTGGCGCATGATACGGCGAGTGAGTTTGAGGGCTTGGTAGCAATCATCGGTTTCGGCGCAGGCCAAGGCGCGGTCGAGGATCTCGCGCGCCAGGGCCGACGTGGTGGCGATCTTGAAGGCACCGATCAACTCGCGGGCGGATTCGACCCCGCGGACCCGTTCGTCATCAGTGCCGATATAGGCGGATTGCAGGGCGAAATAGATGCGCCGGGCCGGACTGTCGGCCTGGTCGGGCGCCATGATCTGTTTGCCGAAAAGGAACCGGGCGCGCGCGGTCAGCTCGATACGCGACTTGGTGCGAAACCGGATCGGCGCACCATTCACGATCATCATCTCGCCTTGCCGAAGCTCCAGCACGAGGGTGGACATGGATTTTCCTTGCAGTCAGAGCAGAGGGGAAGGAAAAATCTTCTTTTTGTGAACAAAAAGAAGCAAAAAACTTTACCCACAAGAGAATGGATGGAAGTTTTTTGGTTCTTTTTTTCAAAAAAGAACATTCTTCCTTTCTTCCTGGCTTACTTGAACAGGCTGAGCAGGGACTGCGGCGCCTGGTTGGCGATCGATAGCGCCTGGGTGCCAAGCTGCTGGCGGATCTGCAGGGCCTGCAGTTTCGCCGACTCCTTGGCCAGATCGGCATCAATCAACGACCCGAGGCCGCCGTCCAGGCTGTCGATCTTGTCGTTGTTGTAGCTGATCTGGTTGTCGACATAGTTCGCCGCGAAGCCATAGGTGTTCAGCTGCGAGCCCAACGTGGACAGGGCGTTCAGGAACGTGCCGGCCTGTGTGATCAGCGCCTGGACGCTGGTCGCCGAGCCCAGCGCGGTGGAGGTGAAGTTCACCGAGGCGAAGAACGCCGAGCCGCCGAACGTGGCGATGCCGTAGGTCGCGCCGACCTCGTTGCGGATGACCGCCACGGAACCGAACGTGCCGTTGCTGCCGGTGATGTCACCGATCAACGACTTGTTGTTGTAGCCAGCGTCCTGGAGGAACGACTTCACGTTGGCCAGCTTGGACTGGTACTGCGCCACGTACTGGTCGCGCTGGTCGCCCTGGGTGTTGCTGTCGCCCAGCTTGACAAGGATTTCGCGCGCTTCCTTCAGCGTGTTCGACGCCGAGTTCAGCCCAGTGATCGTGGTCGAGATCAGGCCCTTGACGTTGCCGAGCTGCTGGTTGGCGCTGCCCAGCGCGCCGACATCGGACCGCACCCGCTGTGCCACGGCATAGGCGGCACCGTCATCTGCGGCGTCGGACACGCGATAGCCGGTGGAGATCGTCTTCTGCGTCGTCGCCAGCTGGGACGAGGTCCGGTTCAGCGACTGCAGGGCGATCGCGGCGTTGAGGTTGGTATTGACGGAATTGAGGGACATGGTCAGTTTTCCTACTTGCCCAATTGTTTACGCATGCCCCCGCGATTTTGCGGGCGAGCCCCATTGTGGAGCCGGGGGGTTAATGCGCGGTGAAAGCTACCGGGTGATTTTCCGGGTCATGGATCGGCTGTCACCGCGGTCGGCGGCAGGCCCACGTACCCCGCCGCCGGAGTACCGGACGGCATAAGGCACATGACGAAAGGATGCGGCCGGCGCCACGTCAGCCGGCCAGGAACTTGGTCAGGCTCAGGCTCTGCAGCCCGGCCAGAAGCTGGTAGGACGCCTGCAGCTGCGTCTGGGTCAGCGACAGGCGCGACAGCACCTCGGCCATGTCGACATCCTCGACATCGGCCACCTGGCCCTGCAACGCCGTCGCGGTCTCGCCCAGTCGCGCGCGTGCCTCGGCGATCGCAGCCTGGCGGTTGCCCAACACACCGGCATCGACGTTGAGGGCGGTGATGGCACCTTCCAGACCGGCTCGCACATCGGCCACCACCTCGGCGAAGCCGGTGTCATTCATCTGCGCGCTGTCCAGCGAGCCGAGCGTTGCCAGCCCACGCAGGATGTCGCGGATGTATGACCCCGTGGTGCTGCCGCCATGCGAAGCGGCATCGGCATTGGCGCTGGCCAGGATGCCGACCTGGACGCTGCGCCCGTCGCCCATGGGAACGCTGGCTTTGAGAGTATCGAGCGCGCCCGGAGCCTGGGACAACGCGGTGGAGAAAGGCGACACGCCGGAAGCATTCGATCCGGCGGTGGCCAGTGTGGCCGCAATCGTCGCCGCCGCGCCATTGTTGCCGAGACTGGCGACAGCGGTTGAGATCTCAGCGAAAAACCCGGAGGCCAAGATGCTCTCGGCGCCCGGCACTGGCGGATTGGCGCTGTCCTGGCCGGCGAACACGTATTGGTCGCCGTGCCGGGCATTCAACAGCCCGGCGACGCTGCGCAAGGCATCGCGCGCGCCGGCGGCCACGCTGTCGATCATGGCGGCACTCAAGCCGTTGAGATCGGCGGTGCGGGCGCGAAAATCGGCGGCGATCGCGCTGACCTGTTCCAGGCTGGATTGCGTCACCTCCATGCGTCCCTGCACGGCGTCGATATTCGACTGCCAGGTCTCGATGCGGGCGATCGCCGGGCGCAGCGACAGGCTGGTCGCCGCCGCGGCGCCGAGGCCGCCGTAGGTATCGGCCACTCGCCCGCTGGCGGCCTGGCGGGTCAGCAGGTCGAGCCGGTCGCGCACCTGGCCGGCGCTGGCGATCACGCTGCCGCGCGCGCCGAACCCGGCGGTGGCGGCCAGGCTGAAGCCGGATGCGATGGCGGTCATCGTTCAACCCTCAGCGCAGCATCTGAAGCGTTTGATCCATCATCGCCTGGACGGCGGAAATCACTCGGGCGTTGGCGGCGTAGGCGCTTTGTAGTTGCAGCATCACCGTCATCTCCTGATCCACGCTGACCGCGCTGCCGCTGGCCAGCTTGGCGTCCAGCGCCGTTTGCAGGGCGCGGGCGGAATCCAGCGCCACGCCGCTTTCGCTGCTTGCGCGCGTCTGCGCCGACACCAGTGCCGCGGCCAGGCCAGCAAGCCCCACAGGCGGTGCGTATGGCGCGCTCAGCGTTCCCGCAGGGCCAAGCCCGGAGCGCTCCGAGGCCAGTTGCGCCACGCCATCGCGGATCGCGTTGCCAAAGCCGAAGCCAAGCACGCGCTGAAGCAGCGTTGCGAAGCCGGCTGGGCCAGTAGCGGGATTAGGATCGAAGGCGGATGCGCCGGCCGGATCGTCGGCCACCGCATGCGTGCCGTCGCGCACCAACTCCGAGTTGGCGGCCACCGCCGGATTGACGCCGATTGTCTGGGCAAAGCCGACATAGCCGTCCTGTACCGGGCTGCCGCCACCGGACGGCACATCGCCAACGGGATCGCTGAACAGCCGCAGCCCCTGGACGTCAAAGCGCCGGGCCAAGGTGATGGCGAACTCGTCCAGTTCGGCCTGAAACAACGGCAGCGCGGTATCGCGCAGCGTCAAGTTGGCGGCAATCCGCCCTGCCGCCAGGCGGGTCGTCACATCCGTCCCGGACAGCGTTACCGCCGGTGCGCCGCCGGCCGGATAGTACGAGCTGGCATCGAGTGTCGCCGCCTGTACGGCGAACGGCGCGGTGGTGAAACGCGTGGGCAACGACAATCCGCTACTGGTGGCCAGCAACAGGTCGCCGGACGGCGTCTCCATCGCCCGGACATCAACCAGCTTCGCCAGCTCGCCGCGCGCGGCATCGCGCTGATTTTCAAGATCGGCGCTGGACTGCCCAAGCGCCCTTACCATGATGATGCGTTGGCTCAACGACCCGATCTGCGCCAGGGTCGCATTCAGCGTGGCGACATCGGTGACCACGGCATCCTGTGCCGACTGCCGTCCAGCGCCATAGGAGTCGGCCAGGGCGTTGACCTGTGCCGCCAGGCCGCCCGCCGCCGCCACGACAGCGGCCTGCCGCGGCTGGCTCGATGGATCGGCGGCCAAGGCGGTGAAGCTGTCCTCCAACTGACCCACCAGGCTGGCCAGGTCGCCGGCAGCCCCGATGGCGCCATGCACAACGTCGATAGCCGCCAGCGCCGCGCCGCGCACATCCAGCCCCGCCACGCTACTTGCCTGTTGCAGCGCCGCCTGTTGCATCTGCAGGTCGATCTGTCGCCGCGCCACGGCGGTGCGCACGCCCATGCCCTGGCCGTCCGCGGTCGCGGCGGACTGCGGCAGGATTTCCCGCGCATAGCCCGGTGTGCCGACATTGGCGACGTTCTGCGACACCACCGCCAGGTGGCGGTTGATGTTCTGCAGGCCGCTGGCGGCGATCGAAAGGCTGCTGTCGAGGCTCATGGCTCAGTGCCCGCCCGGGAATGTCTAGCGCTTCATGTCCAGCGTCTGTTGCAACAGCTCGTCGGCGGTCGTGACTATCTTGGTGTTCGCGGAATAGGCGCGTTGGGCCACGATCAGCTTGGTGAACTCGTTGGCGATATCGACGTTCGAGTTCTCGACCGAGTTGGTCACAATGCCGCCGGCGCCGTTGGTGCGCGCGTCCTGGGTCAGCGGGTCGCCGGAGGCCAGGGTGCTGGTGAAGGCTTGGCCGTCCTGGCGCTGTAGCGAGTTCGGATCGTTGAACGTCACCACCGGCACGCGCGCGATGGTGCGCGACTGGCCGTTGTCATAGGTCACCTGAACGTCGCCTGCCTGGGTGGTGGCGACGCCCAAAAAGCTGCCCGGCGGCACGCCATTCTGACTGATGCCGCGCAGGCTGAATTCGGTGCCTGAATACTGCGTCACGCCGCCCGAAAGGCCATAGGTACCGAGATTGAGCGTGATCGACTGGGTGCCATTGCCGAAATCGACATCGAAGGCCAGGGTGGCCGGCGTATCGGCGGCATAGGCGCCGGCGGTCACGCTGCCGGTCGCGCTGCCGACCAGGCCCACCGTGCCCTGGGGCACCGGATTGCCGCTCGTGGTCGGACCGAAGGCGACGCGCGCGGTGCCGCGATCGGGATCGACGACGTCATCGGGCACATCCACCGCGACCGTCCAGTCGTTGGCCGCCGTACGTGTCCAGTTCAGCGTCACCACGTGGTCGTTGCCGAGCGCGTCATAGACGCTGATCTGCGCTGACACCGGCGCCGTCCCCGAGGGGGTCGCGGGCAGGTTGGCGGACACCGACACTTCGCTGGTTGGTTGCGGATTATACACGGTCTGCGTCACCCGGATCGGGTTCACCGCCGCGCGATCCACCGCCCCGGTGGTGGAGTTGACGTCCCAGCCATTGAGGTAGTCGCCGGCGCTGTTCACCAGATAGCCGTTACGGTCCATCTGGAAGTCGCCAGCGCGCGAATAGAAGCGCTGCGGCTCGAAAATCACCGAGCTGTTGCCAACCGTGTCGGCGCGGCTGACCTCGAAGAACCCGTCGCCGACGATGCCGATTGCCAGGGGATTGTCGGATTGCGCGATCGTGCCCTGGACAGTGTTGCGGTAGTCCGGCCGGCCCTGCACCGAGCCCGGACTACTGGCGAACGCCGAGCTGCCGGTCAGGAAATCGATGAACGACGTGTCGATGCGCTTGAAGCCGATCGTCTGGCTGTTGGCGACGTTGTCGCTGATGTTGCCGAACGCGACCGACTGCGCGTTCAACCCGCTGATCGCGGTGTTCATGGCGCCGAATAGAGACACGGGAACCCGCCGCTTGCTAGCCAGCAGCGCCAGGGCCGCGTCGCCGGCAGCAGGCGTCGATGGTGTTCATGCCAGGCCGGTGCGCGGCAACAGCCTGGCTTTCGTCGACAGCGGCACCGATGAAGCACCGGCAACACCCGGCTATCCGTCGACCGGCGCTCACGCTGCCATCCGCGCAGCAACCGCGTCGGCAACGATCCCAACGGTCGCTACCAGTGGCACGGCAGCGCCCAGTCCCCGGGTTCCGGCTGCTCTGACGCACTTTCCGGCAGTTGCCATGGCCCCTGCCCTGGTCGACGAGCGTGTGCAAGGTCCCGCCTCGCCAGCGACCCACGGCGCCGACGAGGACACCGCTGCAATGCGCGACGACGCGCCGACCGCCGCGGCAGCCGGCAAGCAGCACGTTGACGACGACTCCATGGTCACGCCGGCAGCCGGGGCAAACCTGCCCATCATGGTTCCGCCCGCCCCGCCGCCGGTTTCACCCGCCCCTGGCACCATCGCGGCATCGCCGCAGACCGAAGGATCGGAATGGCAGGGGCGGCCGGTAGCCCCGACCGCGCCGCAGTATGATGGCGGATCGATTCAGCCGCCGGGCGACGGCGCCAGACTGCAATCACCAGGCGACGACGCGCAGAGCCCGCCAGCATTCGAGGGCATGGACATCCGCCGGCCGGCAGATCGCACGGGCTCCTCATCGCCGGCAATGGGCGAGACGACGTCGGCAACATCTGTGCGCCCGGCCGCGGCGGAACCCCCGGCCAACGTCGCGGCACTGACACCGCGTTCCGGGAACTTGCGTTCGGGATCGCGCACCTCAGCGCCGGTCGCTGACACAGCGTCAACCGCGCGCGCCGCTACACTCGGGTTCCGCCTCGATCCAGCCCCTGCCCTTGCCCCGGTCTCTGCCCCGGTCTCTGCCCTGGCTGGGCCAACGCATGACCACGTCAACGGCCAATTCGATCCCGCGGCCACATCCACGCTCTCGACGCCACCGCCATCCCGGTCCTCCGCACCGTTGTTGGCATCCGCCGAGCAGCCCGCCAGCGCTCTCGCCGTAGCCGCGCCGCCAAATGAGCAGCTTGCCGCTCAGCCGCCCGACGTCGAAGTGGCTGACGCCCAAGTGGTTGATGCCGAAGCGCTGGACGCCTCAACGCCGGCTGCCACGACCTCCGCCTTACCGGTCATCACACCAGCGTCAACGCGCGCCGATGCGCCGGCCGCCCATGCCACATCCGCCTATGCCATATCGACCTATGCCCGAGCGGAACCACCGGCCCAGGTGGCGAGCTTCGTCGCCTCGCTGGCCAGCACCGGCAATAGCGCGCAACGCCTGACGCTGCGCCTCGACCCGATCGAGCTGGGCCACATCGAAGTGACGATCGATCGCCGGCACGGCATGCCCGCGACGATCACCCTCAGTGTCGAACGGCCAGAGACCCTGTTGCGCCTTGTGCGCGACCAGGAACAGCTGTTGCGCGCCCTCGACCTCGCCGGCCTCGCCGCCGGGGATCGCGATCTCCGCTTCCAACTCGCCACCCGTGACACATCGCGGGCGGGCGATACCGATGCGCCGCGCCCCGATATCCAACAAGCCCAAGGGCAAGGCCCGAATCAGAATCAAGCCAACGACACGGCGAACGCCAGCTTGTCGCAACGCCAGGATGGCTCGCCCGACCCGCGCCCGCAGAACCAGGGCGGCCAGCACCAACAGGCTGGCCAGCGATCGCATGCCGCCCGGCAAGCCGCCGCCGAGATCGCCGCACCCGCCGACGAGTTGTCCAGCCGCACGCAGCAACTCAGCGGCGTTGACATCACCGCCTGAGCCGGCGCGGCCGCGCGCCCTTCAGCATCCCCAGCAACGCCCCTCCAGCGCAGGACACGCCCCATGGCCCTCGCCGCCGCCACCCTCGCCGCAAACAACACCGCCGCATCCGGCACAACCGCCGGCGGCACCGCCCTCAACTCGCTGTCAGGGAATTTCCAAACCTTCCTCACCCTGCTGATGACACAGCTGAGGAACCAGGACCCGACCAGCCCGCTGGACACTAACGAATTTACCAGCCAGCTGGTGCAGTTTGCCAGCGTGGAACAGCAGATCTCGACCAACCGCAGCCTCGGCCAGCTGATCGACCTGACCCAAAGCGGCCAGGTGCTGCAATCCTCGGCGATGGTCGGCCGCCAGGTGGAAGCCGCATCGCCGCAACTCGCGTTGCAAAACGGCGCTGCCAAGATCAAGTTCACCGCCGCCGCCGACGGCCCGGTCGCCGTCGCGGTCTATGGCGCCAACGGCAGCAAGATCGCGGACGGCCTGGTCCAGGCCAGCGCCGGCAGCAACGAGTGGAGCTGGAACGGCCGCAACGGCAACGGCACGCTGATGCGCGACGGCGCCTATACCGTCGCCGTCGCCGGCAGCAACGCCGACGGCAGCACCAAGGCCCTGCCGTTCACCGTGCTCGGCACCGCCACCGGCGTGTCGCAGACCAACGGCACCATCCGCCTGCAACTCGGCGGCCTGACCATCAACTTCAGCGACGTGAAATCGATGGCGCCCGAGGTCGCCAAGTAGCGCGGCATCATCCCCCTTTCGTTCCCGGCGGCGACAGCGCTAGGCTTGATGTTTCTCCCACGACCGGAGCCCGCTCATGTCCCGCAGCGCCGTCGCCGTGTTGACCCTCACCGTGCTCACTCTGCCCCATATGGCCCGCGCCGATGCGATCGACGGCGCCTGGTGCCATGAAAAGGGCCGCCGCATGGTCATCACCGGGCCCAGCATCCTGACCCCCGGCGGCACCAAGGCCCAGGGCGACTATGGCCGCCACGACTTCGCCTACACCGTGCCCGCCGGCGAACCCGGCGCCGGAACGCGCATTCTAATGGTGCTGATGGGCGAGACCCGCGTGCGCGTGCAGGAAGGCGACGCCGCCCCGGTGGTCTGGGAGCGCTGCGGCCCCTCGGTCAGCTGACGCGATCAGGCGGCCTGGGTTGCTTCGGCAATCCGCACCAACCATCCGCCCGGCGATATCGGCAATGTTGGCGAACACGCGCCGCTCCCCCGGCAGCGAGGCGTTGGTCGCCGCCACACAAGGTGTTGCCGCTGGGCGCCAAGCTCGACGCGCCCCCTCTCAAAGCCGCCTTCGCCGCCGAGCAGGGCGGCAACAAGATCGCCATGACCTTTCGCGGCGGCACACATGATCTGTGGATCCGCTACTGGCTCGCCGCCAGCATCGATCCCGATCGCGAAGTCGAGAGCATCGTGGTGCCGCCGCCGCGGATGGTCGCCAACATGAAGGTCGGCTCGATGGCCGCGTTCTGCGGCGGCGAGCCGTGGACCGACCGGCTGGTGAACCAGGGCCTGGGCTGCTCCGCCTGCGTCACCGGCGAAAGCTGGAAGGACCACCCGGAGACGTCACTGGCCACGCTAACCGGCGCCCGGCGGAGATCAGCGGCAGCATGAAGCAACGCATCGGCATCGCCCGTTCCCTGGCGATGCAGCCGAAAGTGTTGCTGCTCGATGAACCCTTCGGCGCGCTGGACGCGCTGACCCGCGCGCATCTGCAGGACCAGGTGATGGAGATCCACGCCCGGCTCGACACCAGCTTGCTGATGATCACCCATGACGTCGACGACGCTGGCTCGTCGCCGCCTTCGCCCAGCCCGCACCCTCGCGCCTGGCGCTGCTCGCCGGCGGCATCCCGAACGCCCCCCCCCGCCTCGCCCACCCTCTGCGTCTGCCACGGCATCGACGCCGCCACGATCGCCCGCGCCATCGCCGCCGCCTGCACCGTCGTCGAGACGATCGGCGCCGCAACCGAGCCCCGCCAAAACCGGACTGGACAACCGCACCCACCCGCCGCCACATCGCGCCGACGCAATTGGAACCCCGCGCATGACGGCAGCCGATCCTATCGCAAAAGTGTGGGCAGTGGGCCGCAGCCCCCGCCACCGCTTCAGCAAACCCGCCGAGCCCAGCATTACCCTGATCGAAGGCCTCGGTGTCGAGGGCGACGCCCATGCCGGCATCACCGTCCGCCACCGATCCCGCGTCGCCCGCAACCCCGCCCAGCCCAATTTGCGCCAGGTCCACCTGATCCAATCCGAACTCTTCGCCGAACTCGCCATCAAGGGCTTCGCCATCGCCCCCGGCGACCTCGGCGAAAACGTCACCACCATCGGCATCGACCTGCTGGCGCTTCCGGTCGGCACCATCCTGCACCTCGGCAGCACCGCCGAAATCACCGTCACCGGCCTGCGAAACCCCTGCCTGCAACTGGACCGCTTCGCCCCCGGCCTGATGGCCGCAACCTTGGACCGCGCCCCGGACGGCAGCCTGATCCGCAAGGCGGGCATCATGGCCACCGTCCGCCGCCCCGGCACCATCCATCCGGGCGACGCCATCACCATCACCCTGCCGCCCCCGCCCCACCGCTATCTCGCCCCAGTCTAGTGGCCATCGCCACGCAACCCCTCGCCACACCGGCGAACGAGGCGCGCCGCCTGCTGGCCGGCATCGGCATCACCCTGCTCGGCGTCCTCGTCTTCGCCGGCAGCAACGCCCTGGCCAAATGGCTCGCCGGCGGCTACCCAGTCGGCGAAATTCTGTTCGCCCGCAGCATCGTCGTGCTGACCATCCTCGCCGGCTTTATCCGCCGCGACGACCTGCGTGCCATGCGCGACGGTGGCCGCTTCTGGCTCCATCTCTGGCGCGCCATGCTCTCCGCCGTCGAAGTCGTGTGTTTCTACTGGGCGATCGTCGAACTGCCGCTGGCCGGCGGCACCACCATCTACCTGGCCGGCCCGATCTACGTCACCGCGCTCTCGGCAATCTTCCTTCGCGAGCATGTCGGCTGGCGCCGCTGGCTCGCCGTCATCGCCGGCTTCGGCGGCGTGCTCATCGCCCTGCAACCCGCCGGCCTGTCCTTCACCATCTATACCGCCGTCTGCGTCGCCGGCAGCATCATGTACGCCGTCTCCCTGGTCATGACCCGCCGCCTGCGCGGGACCTCAACCTCCCTGCTGGTCTCCATCCAAGTCGTCCCCCTCCTCCTCGCCACCGCCCTGTCGGCCTGGCCAACCACCCCGCCCAACAGCCTCGTCGGCGGCTGGATCATCCCAACCCCCGCCGACGCCGCCATCCTCGCCCTGGTCGGCGTGCTCTCGATGGTCGGATACCTCTGCATCAACCGCGGCCTGCAAATGGCCCCCGCATCCGTCATCACCCCGTTCAACTACGTCAGCATCGTCTGGGCCACGATCCTCGGCTACCTCGTCTTCGCCGAAATCCCCACCCCAGCGATGCTCGCCGGCGCCACCATCATCGTCGCCGCCGGGCTCTACATCGTCCTGCGCGAACACCTGCGGGGGGTGGCGCGGTAAGGGAAGCAAGGCCGGGGCGTTGCCCCGGACCCCACCAGGGTCCGAGACCCTTGACCTCAACCCTTAAGCGCCTATGGCCCCCGTCGCCATAGGCGCTTCAACCGGATGGGGGTCTGGGGCCTCAGGCCCCAGCGGGTCGAGGGCAGAGCCCCGGCCTTGCTTCCCTTTCCCCACCGCGCTGCTACGCTTCGCCCAGGACGGGGGAGAAACACCATGCGGCAGCTTCAGATCGGCGACGTCACCATCACCAGCATTGTCGAGCGCGACGGTCCCTGGCGGAAGCCGGAGACGATGTTCCCTGCCTATGATCCTGCCATTGCCGCCGAGCACTTCAAGACGATGGAGCCCGAGGTGTTCGACCACGCCTCCGGCCGGATGGTGATCACGTATCAGACGTTTGTGGTCAAAACCCCGAAGCACACGATCCTGGTCGACACCTGCACCGGCGAGGACAAGGGCTATCCGGCCCCGATGGATTTCGACAAGACACCCTGGCTCGCCGGCTTCAAGGAGGCGGGTCTGACCTTCGACAAGATCGACTATGTCTTCTGCACCCATCTGCACATCGACCATTGCGGCTGGAACACCGTCCTGCGCGACGGCCGCTGGGTGCCCACCTTCCCGAACGCCAAATACGTCTTCCACAAACGCGAATACGACTACTGGGAAAAGGCCACCGCCCGCGGCGAGCAGCCGCCCGGCCAGGTCTGGACCATGAACTGCCAACCGATCATGGAGGCGGGCCAGGCCCTGCTGGTCGACGACGACTACGCGTTGGACGACACCATCACCCTGACGCCGACGCCGGGCCACTCGCCCTGCCATTGCTGCGTCAACATCTTCTCCGGCGGCCAGCGTGCCGTGGTCACCGGCGACATGATGCACCACGCCCTGCAATGCCGTGAGCCCGACTGGTCAACCGTCTTCGATACCGACGCCAAACAGGCCGCCGCCTCGCGCCGCAGTTTTCTGGGTTCGGTCGCCGACACCGACACGCTGATCCTGCCGATCCACTTCCCCACCCCGACGGTCGGCCGCATCAAAGGCGACGGCGACCGCTTCGACTGGCGCTACGTTCGCGGCTGAAAATCAAGGCAAGCAAGGCTCCGCCGGCAAAGGGCCGAGGGCCCTTTGATCCCATTACTTTGCGCCGGGACTCCGTCCCACCAGCGTAGCAAATGAATGGGGGTCAAGGGGCCCTCGGCCCTTTGCCGCCGGAGGCTCGCTCGCGCCCTTGATTGCTCGACGGCCGACAATCCGCCGCTTGCGGTCGCGCTCGCATCAGGTCTAGCGTTCCATCCCGGGAAACGGTGGACCGCACCGCATGAGCAAGCACATTGTTGCCACCGTCGCCGACCTGCCGCCGGGCAGCCGGAAACTCATGACCATCAAGGGCCGCCCGATTGCCGTGTTCAATCTCGGCGGCGAATTCTTCGGCCTGCTCAACCGCTGCCCGCACCAGGGCGGCGATCTGTGCGAGGGCCTGGTCACCGCCGTCATCACCGCCGACCGCCCGGGCGAATACCGCATGTCGCGCCATGGCGAAATCATCCGCTGCCCCTGGCACGGATGGGAGTTCGACATCCGCACCGGCCAGTCCTGGTGCGAGCCGGACCGCATCCATACAAAGCAATACCCCGTCGAAATCGCCGCGGGCACCGACCTGGTCAAAGGCCCTTACATTGCCGAGACGATTCCGGTGGCGGTCGAGAAGGACTATATCGTCGTCGAGGTCTGACCACGCCTACGCCTGATGCCTGTTCTTGACACAGAAGCAAGAGGGATCATGGGAGACGCCAGCACCAGCCTCGCGCAGCCGCCTTTGGCGGTGATCACACCCGCCCGCCGGCGGCCCTTCACGCTCGACCGATAATTCGTCGCGCTGACGGTGCTGCCCACCTTCGTGGTGATGGTGGCGATCCTCGGCCTGCCGCTGCTGTTCTCGCTGCACCTGAGCTTCACCGGCTGGTCGCCCAACCAGGCGCTGCTCGGCAGTGCCTTTGTCGGCTTTGACAACTACGCCGACCTGTTCGCTGACCCCGTCTTCGTCGGCAGCCTCGGCATCACCTTCGGCTATACTGCTGCCGCTGTCTCCGCCCAGCTCGCCGCCGGGCTGGGCATCGCCCTGCTGCTCAATGTCGACCTGCCCTATATGCGCGCCTTCCGCACCGCACTGGTGATCCCGATGATGATCACCCCCATTGTCAGCGCACTGTGCTGGAAGCGGCTGCTCGACCCCAGCCACGGCGTTGTGAACTACTGGCTCGGCCAGCCGGACACCGCGATACTGGCAGTCTGGCGGTCAATGTCTGGCACAGCACGCCCTATGTGTCGCTGATCCTGCTGACCGGGCTGCGCTCCCTGTCCAGCGAGCCGCGCGAATCCGCCGCCATCGACGGCGCCAGCCGGTGGCAGATGTTCATCCACATCACCCTGCCGCTGCTCAAGCCCTATCTGCTTATGGCGCTGCTGCTGCGCACGATCTTCGAGTTCCGCGCCTTCGGCAACATCTACGCCACCATGGTTCTGTCGATGTTCACCTATCTCGCCAGCTTCGTACGTTTCGCTTTCGCACCGGATGCTGCGGCATCATGGATGATGCTGCTGATGTCGATGCTGATCTGCCTGTTCCCGCTGCTGTGGGTGCTCGGCCTGTCGTTCAAGACGCGGCTGCAGACCTTTGCCAATCCGCCGCTCTTCCTTTGGTGGCCGACGATCGAGAACTATGTCGACGTGTTCGGCCGCTCGGATTTCGGCTTGGCCTTCGTCAATACGCTGATCGTCTCCGGCAGCGCCGTCGGGCTGTCGCTCTGTGCCGGCGTGCCGGCCGCGTACGCCTTCGCGCAGTTTCCGTTCCGCGGCCGGTCCTTTCTGTTCTTCGCCCTGCTGGTCATGTGCATGCTTCCGCCGGTCGCCGTCCTAGTACCGATGTATGTGCTGTTCACCAAACTCGGCCTCACCACTACGCATTTCTCCGTGGTGCTGGCCTATTCCACTTTCGCGCTGCCGTTGGTGGTCTGGGTCATGCGTGGCTTCTTCGAGGACCTGCCGGCAGAGTTGGAGGAAAGCGCCTGGATCGATGGCGCCAGCCGCTTCACCGCCTTTCGTCCGATCGTGCTGCCACTGGCCAAGCCCGGCATCGTGGCCGCCAGCATTCTGTGCCTGCAACTGGCGTGGAACGACTTCCTGTTCGCCGCCGTGCTGACCACAACGCCAGCCAGACTCTGCCGGAGAAACTCGTCTACATCGGCGAGAACCAGGGCGGCTGGAAACGTGCGCTGATGGAAGAAGTCGCCCCCGCCTTCGAGAAATCCACCGGCATCAAGGTCGAGTTCACCATGCTGCCGGTCGATGCCTGGCGCGCCCGGCTCAAGGCCGAACTTGGCGCCGGCTCCACCGGCATCGACATCGCGCAATGGTCGGTCGG
>CAMBRC010000091.1 GCA_945869965.1 Asaia bogorensis | reverse complement strand
GCATCATGGCAAGGGCACGCAGTTTCGCCCTCAACATCTTGCGGAAAAATCACGTAACGAATGTCGCGAAGGCACTCTGGAACGGCGCGCTCAGCCTCGATCACATCTTGGCATACAAGGAAATCTAATCAGCGTTGAACAACCCTGCTTCGCCCCCCCTTGCCGGCACCAACTCCAGGCCCGAGACTCCAACCGTTCAAGGAGAGGCAGCGATGAACCCGGACTATATCGTGGTAGGTGCCGGCTCGGCCGGCTGCGTGGTCGCCGCCCGCCTGGCTGAAAGCGGCGCCACCGTCGTGCTGCTCGAGGCCGGCCCGCGCGACCGCCTCCCCTGGATCCACATCCCCGCCGGCGTCCTCAAGCTGATCCACAACCCCAGCGTGAACTGGATGTTCGCCTCCGAGCCCGAACCCGGCACCGCCGGCCGCCCCATCCACTGGCCACGCGGCCGCGTGCTGGGCGGCTCCTCCTCGATCAACGGCATGCTGTACGTGCGCGGCCACGCGGCGGACTTCGACGGCTGGGCGCAAATGGGCTGCCGCGGCTGGAGCTACGACGAGGTCCTGCCCTACTTCCGCAAATCGGAAAACTACATCCAGGGCAAGTCCGACCTGCGCGGCAAAACCGGCGTGCTCCAGGTCGAGGACTACCGCACCGTCCTGCCCCTCACCCACCGCTTCGTCGAAGGCGCGCAACAGGCCGGCCACACCTTCCGCCCGGACCTCAACGACGGCGAGCAAACCGGCGTCGGCTACTCGCAAAACACCCGCCTCGGCCGCTGGCGCGGCTCAACCGCCCAAACCTTCCTCGCCTCGGCCCGCCACCGCGCCAACTTGAAAGTCGAAACCAACGCCCAGGCCGGAAAACTAATCTTCGAAGGCAAGCGCTGCGTCGGCGTGACGTTCCGCCAGGGGGGCCACCAAGGCGGCACCCTGCGCGAACTCCGAGCATCTCGGGAGGTGATCGTCTGCGGCGGCGCGGTCAACTCGCCCCACCTCCTGCAAATCTCCGGCATCGGCCCGGCCGATCACCTGCAATCCATCGGCGTCGAAACCCTGCACAACCTGCCCGGCGTCGGCGCCAACCTTCAGGATCATTACGTCGCCCGCGTCTCGCATCGCGTGACCGGCAGCATCTCCACCAACCAACTCGCCACCGGCCTGCGCCTGCTCGGCGAAGCCGTCAAATTCGCCGTCGCCGGCCGCGGCGCCCTCACCGCCGGCGTCACCACCGCCCAGGTCTTCTGCGCCAGCCGCGAAGGCCTCGCCAGCCCCGACCTGCAACTCCTCTTCACCCCCGCCAGCTATGACCCCGTCCGCTTCGGCAAACTCGAACGCGAACCCGGCATGACCGTCGCCGTCTGCCCGGTCCGCCCCGATAGCCGCGGCACCATCATGGCAACAGCGCCCGATCCCTTCGCCCGCCCGCGCATCCAGCCCAACTACCTCTCCGCCCCCTCGGACCAAACCGTGCTCGGCGCCGGCATCCGCCTGACCCGCGACATCTTCGCCGCCCCCGCCATGGCCCAACACAGCCTGCTCGAAACCCTCCCCGGCCCCGGCATCCAAACCGACGCCGAGCTGCTCGATTACATGCGCAACTACGGCAACACCCTCTACCACCCCGTCGGCACCTGCCGCATGGGCGAAGGCCCCACCGCCGTCGTCGACCCCCGCCTGCGCGTCCACGGAATAACAGGCCTGCGCGTTATCGACGCCTCAGTGATGCCCGCCCTCACCTCCGGCAACACCAACGCCCCAACCATCATGATCGGCGAAAAAGGTGCCGCAATGATCCTCGAAGACGCCAAGGCATAGGAGCCAAGAAAGCCTTCTTTTTGTGAACAAAAAGAAGCAAAAAAACTTCCTGACTTACTTCTCTTCACTCGCGCTTGGGCGGGGGGAGCCGGAGGGGGGCTCTTTCTTGTTGGTCCTCCCCACCGTCATCTTGAGCGAAGCGAAAGATCCACGCTTCTTGCTTTCTACCCTCTCCTCAAAAACCCCCCACCCCCAGCAATTTTTCCTTGCACACCGACGCTAAGTTAGTTAGTATCCCGGCGAATGGAAACCCGTCCATCCCCCCTGAGCGAACAGCTCAACGGCCTGCGCAGCAATGCGTGGGCCCGGCGGGAGAACCGCGCCTTGTTGCCGGCGGCCCTGCACGCCCTGATCACCGCCATCTTCGCGCGCATTTTCGCCCGCCCGGAACTGCTCCTCCAAGCCTGGCAGACCGGCAGCCTCCCCCCGCCGCCAATCAAATCCCAACGCAATCCAATGCCGCGCCAGTCCCTGCCGGCCATGCGCACGCCCCGCCACCGCGCGATCCCCGCGCCCAGCCGCGCGCCCAAAATCCCGACCCGTCCGGCCGGAATCGTCACTCGGATCAGCGAAGCGCCATCCGACTCTCCCAGCCAAAACCTCGCAAGTCGACTATTTCAACAATCCGCGTTACGCCCCCGCCCAGCGCGCGACCCGCCCGCAAGACCACGGAACGCTCCCCTCGCGGGCTATCATCAGCACGACTAAATTATTACGATATCATAACAAATTAAATCAAGTAGCCCAGACAAATGGAATAAGGTCCAGGGGCTTGGCCCCTGGCGGGTCTGGGCAGAGCCCAGGCTTTACCCTTCGCAAGTCGCGTCTTGAACCTACCCAAGCCGCGCCTTCAACGCCGCATTGACCAGCCCCGGATTCCCCTTCCCCGCCATCGCCTTCATCACCCCGCCGACAAAGAACCCAAACAGCTTGTCCTTCCCCGACCGGTATTCCGCCACCTTCTCCGGATTGGCCGCGATCACCGCCTCCACCGCCGCATCAATCGCCGAGCTATCCGTCACCTGCCGCAACCCACGCGCATCGACAATCGCCCCCGGCGTCTCGCCGGTCTCGACCATCGCCTCGAACACCTCCTTGGCGATCTTGCCGTTGATCGTGCTGTCCGCCATCAAGTCCAGCAACTGGCCCAACCCCACCGCCGACACCGGCGGATCCTCGATCGTCCGCCCGGTCCGGTTCATCGCCGCAAAGAAATCGCCGCTCACCCAGTTCGCCGCCAGCTTAGCATCCCGCCCTGCCGCCACCGTCTCGAAGAACAGCGCCGTCGCCTGCTCCGCCACCAAAACCCCGGCATCGTACCGGCTCAGCCCATAGTCGCGAATGAACCGCGCCGACTTCGCATCCGGCAATTCCGGCAACCCCGCCTTCAAGCCATCGACCCAGCCCTGCTCCAAAACCACCGGCAGCAAATCCGGATCGGGAAAATACCGATAGTCGTGCGCATCCTCCTTGCTCCGCATCGCCCGCGTCTCGCCGCGTTGCGGATCAAACAGCCGTGTCTCCTGATCGACCGTCCCACCGCCTTCCCAAACCGCAATCTGCCGCAGCGCCTCGACCTCCACCGCCTGCATCACGAATCGCACCGAGTTGACGTTCTTCACCTCGCACCGCGTCCGATACGCCTCACCGGCTTTCCGCACCGAAACGTTCACGTCCGCCCGCAGCGACCCCTCCTCCATGTTCCCGTCGCAAGTGCCCAGATACCGCAGGATCGAGCGCAGCTTTTTCACATACGCCCCCGCCTCCTCCGGCGAACGGATATCCGGCTCGCTGACAATCTCCATCAGCGCCACCCCCGACCGATTGAGATCGATGAACGATTTCGTCGGATGCTGGTCATGCAGCGACTTCCCGGCATCCTGCTCCAGGTGCAGCCGGGTGATCCCCACCTGCTTGGTCGTCCCATCGGCCAGCTCGATCTCGACCACGCCGCGGCCAACAATCGGATGCTCGAACTGACTGATCTGATACCCCTGCGGCAGATCGGCATAGAAGTAGTTCTTCCGGTCGAACCGGCTGACCAGGTTGATCTCCGCCTCCAGCCCCAGCCCGGTCCGCACCGCCTGCGCGATCGCCTCCCGGTTCACCACCGGCAACATCCCGGGAAACGCCGCATCGACAAAGCTGACCTGACTGTTCGGGCTGGCCCCAAACGCCGTCGCCGCCCCGCTGAACAACTTCGACTTGCTGATCACCTGGGCATGAACCTCAAGCCCCACGACCACTTCCCAAGCCCCAGTCGTCCCCTCGATCGTATACGCCATTGCTAGACCCCCGCCCGGATACCAGGCAACGCCGAAAACCCCGCCGCCCGCTCCAGCGCCGCCCCGACCGCAAACACCGTCTCCTCGTCAAACGGCCGCCCCAACACCTGCAACCCCAACGGCAGTCCCTGCCCGTCCAACCCGGCCGGCACCGACAACCCGGGAATGCCGCTCATGTTCGCCGGCACGGTGAATACGTCGTTGAGATACATCGTGATGGGATCATCCATCTTCTCACCCTGCGCAAACGCCGCCGACGGCGCGGTCGGTGTCACCAGCGCATCGACCTTCTGAAAGACATCGGTGAAGTCCTTCAGGATCAACGCCCGAACCTTCTGCGCCTTCAGGTAATAGGCATCGTAGTAGCCGGCGGACAGCACATACGTCCCGATCAGCACCCGCCGCTTCACCTCGGCCCCAAACCCCTCGGCGCGGGTATTCTCATACAACTCAGCCAGGTCATCCCCGCTGGTCCGCGCCCCAAACCGCACCCCGTCATACCGCGCCAGATTCGACGAAGCCTCCGCCGGCGCCACGATGTAATAGGTCGCCAACCCATACTTGGTATGCGGCAGCGAGACGTCGACGATCTCCGCCCCCGCCTCGCGCAGCCACCCCAACCCCTGCTGCCACAACGCCTCGATCTCCGGCGCCATCCCGTCCATCCGGTATTCCTTCGGCACCCCGATCCGCAACCCCTTCACCCCGCGCCGGCACGCCGCAGCAAAATCCGGCACCGCCAAATCGGCGCTGGTCGAATCCTTCGCATCGAACCCGGCCATCGACCCCAGCAGGATCGCCGCATCCTCCACCGTCCGCGCCAACGGCCCGGCCTGATCAAGCGAAGAGGCAAACGCGACCACGCCCCAGCGCGAACACCGCCCATAGGTCGGCTTGATCCCGACAATCCCACAAAAACTCGCCGGCTGCCGGATCGACCCGCCCGTATCCGTCGCCGTCGCCCCCAACGCGATCCGTGCCGAAACCGCCGCCGCCGACCCGCCGGAGGAACCTCCGGGAACCAACGGACGATTATCCCCGGCGCGGGTCCAGGGCGAGGCAACGGGCCCAAACGCCGAGGTCATGTTCGACGAGCCCATGGCAAACTCATCCATGTTCGCCTTGCCCAGAAAGATTGCCCCATCACGCAGCAGATTCGCCGTCACCGTGCTCTCATACGGCGGAATGAACGGCTCCAGAATCCGGCTGCCGGCGGTGGTGCGAACACCCAGGGTGCAGAACAGATCCTTGATCGCCAGCGGAATGCCGGTAAGGGGCGCATGCGTCCCGGCGGCAAGCGCTGCATCAGCCACCTTCGCCTGCGCCCGAGCCGCCTCGCCGGTCACAAGGACATAGGCATTGAGCTTCGGATTCAGCGCCTCGATCGCCGCGAGATAGGCATCGGTGAGTTCCAGCGCAGAGAAATCCCGGCGGCGCAATCCGTCGCGCGCCTGGGCAAGGGTCAAATCGGTCAGCATCACTCAACCACCTTCGGCACGCCGAAATACGCGCCGTTGCGGTCCGGCGCGTTGGACAGCACAGCTTCGGCAACACCACCGTCATTGACCACGTCGTCGCGCAGCCGCAGCGCCATCTGGGTGCCGCCGGTGAGTGGCGCCACACCCTCAGTATCGACCTCGTTGAGCTGCTCGATCCAGCCGAGGATCGAATTGAGGTCGGCGCGCAGGGCTTCCACTTGGGCCTCATCCACGCGGATGCGAGCCAGCTTGGCGATGCGGCGAACCGACGAAGGATCGAGCGACATTTGTTTTCCTTGGCGCGGGCGAGGGGGCGGACCATAACCATCGCCATGCCCCTGTTCAACATGACCGACCTTCGCGCGCAATTGCTGCCCGGCCAGCGCCTCCTGGGGATCGACCCGGGATCCCAGTCGATCGGCCTGGCGCTGTCCGATGTCAGCCTGATGCTGGCCTCACCCCACAGCTCGCTCAAGCGCGGCAAGCTCAAGGAAAACGCCGGCTCGCTCGGCCGGATCGCCGAGAAGGAAGGTGTCGGTGGCCTGGTGGTCGGCCTGCCGCTGTCGATGGACGGCAGCAGCGGCCCGGCGGCGCAGTCGGCGCGCGACTGGGCACATGCGATATCGACCGAAACCGGCCTGCCGGTGGCATTGTGGGACGAGCGCATGTCGTCCTCGGCCGTGAACCGCTTCCTGATCCAGGAAGCCGACATGACCCGCAAGCGCCGGGCGGCCGTAGTGGACAAAATGGCGGCGGCCTACATGCTGCAAGCAGCCCTGGACGCCAGCCGCGGCAGCCAGCTAGATTCACCGCGACCGTAACAAAAAGGAGACGTGCGATGGCGTCGATCACCGAGACCGCCCAGGCCTTCTTCGATGCCTGCGAGACCGGAAAGGGCTGGGCTGTCTGCAAGCAGTACTGCACCGCCGATGCCAGCTTTGCCGCCCAGGCCGAGCCGGTGGCCGAGATCACGTCGCTGGCCGGCTACTGCGACTGGATGACCGGCCTGTTGGTGATCCTGCCGGACGGGCGCTACGAGGTGAAATCCTTCGCCACCGACACCGCGCGCAACTGCGTCATGGGCTTCGCCGTGTTCATGGGCACCCATACCGGCCCGGGCGGACCGCCGCCGACCGGCAAGAGCTGCTCGGCCGACTACGTCTATGCGATGCAGTTCACCGACGGCAAGATCAGCCACATGACCAAGATCTGGAATGCCGGCTGGACGATGAAGGAACTCGGCTGGGCGTAGGGGAAGCAAGGCCAGGGGCTTTGCCCCTGGACCCCAGCAGGGGTCCGAGACCCCTGCACCCTCAACCATGAAGCGCCTTCGGCAATGGGGTCTGGGGCCGCCGGCCCCAGCGGGTCGAGGGCAGAGCCCTCGCCTTCCTTACCCCGGCTCCCGCAGCCGGCTCGGCAGCAATTCACCCTGGGTCTTGAGCACCGGGTAGGCGGCGGCGGCGACGAGGTGGGCGTTGACTTGCTTGAGGTCGCGCAGGACGTCCAGGTGCAGCGCCCCGGCTTCCGCGCGATCGGTATTGCCGGTGCGTAGCCGGACGAAATGGGCCTGGGTGGCAGCGTCTTCGGCATCCCGAAAGACTTCTTTTTCGGCGGCCAACGCCCGGGCCGCGTGGACATCCTCGGTCATGAAGACCGCCCCGGCGGCATGCAGGTTGGTCTGGAGGCGATCGACCAGGGCAAGCAGCGTCTCCTGGTCGGCCGGCGCGAAATCCAGGCCGCGCTTGAGGCGCTTGGCGGCGACCGCCATGAGGTTGCGGTCAACCACGTCGGCGGCGTGTTCGAGGTTGTGGGCAAAGACCAGCACATCTTCGGCGCGGCGATGGTCAGGCTCGCCCATGGCGGCGGGGTCGAGGCCGGTGAGGTACGACTTGATCGCGGTGTTCAGCCGGTCGACCACGTCATCAAGCCGGCGGGCCTCGTCGATCGGGCGGCGGTCAGGCTTTTCCAGGGCATCGCGTAGGTTGGTGAGCATGGCGTCGAGCACGTCGGCCAGGCGCAGCGCCTCGCGGGCGGCAGCGCCGATGGCCACCGCGGGCACCTCGCGGGCGGCTTCGCGCAGGTAGAGCGGGCGGGCGGGGTCGACCTTGTCGATGCGGTCGGGGAAAAGGCGGCGCAGCAGGGTGGCATAGGGGCCGAGCAGCGGCAGCATCAGGGCGGCGAGTACCAGGTTGAAGCCGGTGTGGAACAGCGCGACGAGGCGGCCGGGGTCGTCGACCAGCTGGACCAGCGCAATGGAGAGCGGCGAGAGGGCGGCTAGTGCTGCGAGGCATCCGAAGGCGCGCAGCAGGAAGTTGCCGATCGACAGGCGGCGGGCGGCGGGGTCGTCGCCGGCGCTGCCCTCCAGGATCGGGTTGATCGCGGTCCCGAGATTGGCGCCGAGCACCAGCGCCATGGCGGCGGCCGGCGGCACCACACCCTTGGCGGCCAGCGACATCACCAGCAGCACGACGGCGATGGAGGAATGCGCGGCCCAGGTGACGACGGCGGCGAGCAGCAGGGCGAGGACGGGTTCGGTGGCAAGGGCGCCGAGGAATATGCGCAGGCTCGGTGCGTCCTCGAACGGGGTGATGAAGCCCAACAGCAGGTGCAGCGACATCAGCATCAGGCCGAGGCCGATGGCGACGCGGCCGAGGTCGCGGGTGCGTTCGGCGCTGCCGCGTCGGAACATCAGGAAGCCGGCCAGGAACAGTGCGGGGGCGAGGCCGGCGATGTTGAACGACAGCGCCTGGACAATCAGCGTGGTGCCGACGGCCGCCCCCAGCAGCACCGCCAGCGCGGGCACCAGCGCGACCAGGCCGAGCGAGGCGAAGCCGGCGACCATCAGCCCCGTCGCGGTGCTGGATTGCAGCACCGCGGTCACGCCGATGCCGGCGGCGAACGCCGCGAGCCGACCGCGCAGCGCGCCGCCAAGCAGGCGCCGCAAATCCGGGCCGAAGGCGCGCTGGACGCCGGTCTGCACCATGCGCACGCCCCACAGCAGCAGGGCCACGGTGCCGGCCAGGTCGATCAGGGTCAGCGGAAAGCCCATGGTGCTCCTTGGCGGACGCGATACCATGCGCGCTGATTCAGCATTCGGGAAACCATGCCATGAACCTGCGCCCGTTCCGCATCGCCGTGCCGGATGCCGATATCGCCGATTTGCATGCGCGGCTGGATCGCACGCGCTGGCCGGACGAGATCAACGATGGCGATTGGGGCTGGGGCACGCCGTTGCCCTGGCTGAAGGGGCTGGCGGAGTACTGGCGCCACGGCTTCGACTGGCGGGCGCAGGAGGCGCGGCTGAACACGCTGCCACAGTTCATGGCAACGATCGACGGCCAGGACATCCATTTCGTTCATCTTCGCAGCCCAAAATCCCCTGGGGCAAAGAACGCGCTTCCGCTGGTGCTGACGCATGGCTGGCCCGGCAGTTTCGTGGAGTTCGAGGCGATCGCGCCGATGCTGACCGGCGACTTCGACCTGGTGATTCCGTCGTTGCCCGGGTACGGGTTTTCCGGCCGGCCGGCGGCGATGGGGATGAATCCGCTGGCGATCGGGCGGCTGTGGGCGAAGCTGATGGCGGGGCTGGGCTATGAGCGCTATGGCGCGCAGGGCGGCGACTGGGGGGCGGCGGTGACCACGGCGCTGGCGCAGGTGGCGCCGGACAATGTTGTCGGCATCCACCAGAATTTCATCATCCGGCTGATGCAGCCGCCGGCCGATCCCAGCGCCATGAGCGCGGTGGAACAGGCTTACCTGGCCGAGGTCGGGCATTGGGTGGCGACCGAGGGCGCTTATGCGCAGATCCAGGGCACGCGGCCGCAAACGCTGGGCTATGCGCTGACGGACTCGCCGATTGGCCTGGCCGGCTGGATCGGCGAGAAGTTCCGGCAATGGAGCGATTGCGGCGGCGATCCCGAGCGGTGCTTTACGAAAGACCAGCTGCTGACCAACATCTCGATCTACTGGTTCACCGGCAACATCACGTCGAGCCTGCGCATCTACAAGGAGCGCGGCCTGGCGGCGCCGCAACTGGCGCCGGGCGAGAGGATACGAGTGCCGTTCGGCCATGCACGCTTCCCGCGCGAGATCATGCGCCCGCCGCGCGAATACGCCGACCGGATCTATGATGTCCGGCGCTGGACCGAGATGCCGCGCGGTGGGCATTTCGCCGCCATGGAACAGCCGGAGTTGCTGGCCGCGGAAATCAGGGCGTTCTTTCGCGACTTGCAGTAGCGCCCTTCCCCCGTTGGAGCGGAGGAAGGGGTAGCGCAAGGAAGCAGTTCTTTTTTGAAAAAAAGAACCAAAAAACTTCTATCCATTCAGCCTCGCGCCGCCCAGAAGCACGCGACGCAAACGGATAAAAGTTTTTGCTTCTTTTTTCAAAAAGAAGATCTTGCTTTTTTTACTAACCTTACTCCTTGCGGCGATCAATACTACTTAATGCGCCCCATCGCCTTGAGCCGCTCGGCCAGCCGGCGCGACGACATGCCGTGTTCGATCGGCTGCGAGATGTCCATGATCTTCGGCAGGGCCGCGGCGAACATGTCGACGGTGACAGGCTCGGCCGGGTCGAAGTATTGGCCTTCGCTCTCGAAATACTTCACGCGGCGGAAATGCCCGGCATTGGCGCCGATGATCTCGCCCGAAAAGTCGCACTGCTCGGAGCACATGTAAGCCACGGCCGGGGAGACCAGCTCGGGCTTCATCCACTCGGCGACTTCGGCCGGGATCAGGTTCTCGGTCATGCGGGTGCGCGCCGAGGGGGAGATGGCGTTGGTCTTGATGTTGTAGTTCTGGCCCTCGTGGCGCAGCACGTTGATGAAGCCGTTCACCGCCATCTTGGCAGCACCGTAGTTGGCCTGGCCGAAATTGCCGACGGTGCCGGAGCCCGAGGTGGTGACCACGATGCGGCCGTACTTGGCGTCGCGCATGATCTGCCAGGCGGCCTTGGCGCAGTAAACGGTGCCCATCAGGTGCACCTGCATGACGAACTCGAAATCCTCCATGCTCATCTTGTTGAAGGATTTGTCGCGCAGGATGCCGGCGTTGGCGACCAGGATGTCCAGCCGGCCCCAGGTGTCCATCGCGGTCTTGATGATCGACTCGGCCTGGGCATAGACGGCGACCGAGGCGTAGCTGGCGACCGCTTCGCCGCCGGCGGCCTTGATGTCGGCGACCACGCGGTCGGCGGCGGAATTGGCACCGCCGGTGCCGTCCACCGAGCCGCCGGGATCGTTCACCACGACTTTCGCCCCGCGGCTGGCCAGCATCTTGGCATGCTGCTCGCCCAGCCCGGCGCCGGCGCCGGTCACGATCGCCACGCGGTTGTCGTATCGAATAGCCATTTTCTGTCTCCTCCAGTTGCGTTGGCACCATGCTACCGCGCGACGCGCGCGCCAGGAAGTCGCCAGTGCAAGGGCAGCCATCCCCTCCCGCCAATGGCCGCGATGGCGATTGTCCCACGCCATGAGATTTGTGTCGGAACGCTAGGATTGCGTTAACGATTTAAGTCGAAGGTGACGTCAACCACTGATGTGTGGCCAGACGACCGGAGATCCATCATGCCCCCAAGCCTGACCCGCCCCACGTACGACGCAGCACATGACAGCATCGGCGACCGCGCGGAATCAGGCGGTGACCGCCTGCCGCTGGCGGGTGCCGGCGCGGTCATCCTCGCCTTGTCCGCCGTTGCCTGGATCATCGTCCTCCAAGGGGCGCGGATGATCGCTACCCTGGTTGGATAACCCGGCCCGATCGGTTGGTCACTGATGGCTTCAAGCTACTGGCGATTGAGGTGGAACTCGTCGCGCGGGAACAGGTCGGTCAGTGGGGCCGGGGCGCGCGGTTCGCCAGGAGTCCATAGGCGCGCCGGCTCGCTGGTCATGGCCGCCCAATTGCAACATCCGGCACGCCCGAGCGCCAGGTGCGCCGCGACATCCGGGGACGCAAGCCGCGCCATCAGCGCATCGCGATCAAACGCAATCGGGTCCTTCGAACCGATCATGATCGATACTGGCAGCAGCATCACCACATGCGGGAAGACGGCGACGAACGTTTCCGCGCTGCGCTGCGTGGGCGCCCATTGCACATAGAGCCCGCCTGGGGCGAGGCGCTCGCGCACCTGGGTCAGGAACTCGGCCGAATACAGAACACCGGACTGCGACGACTGCGGCAGGAACGGAATGGTGCCCTGGGAGAAGCCCTGGATGTAGAACGGGTTGGCGCCATTCAGCCCCGCCTCGCTGCGCGCCCGTTCAGGCACGCCGGAATCGTCGCGAAAGAAGGCCACGCCGGAGCGGTCCTCGGCCCAGGCAACCGGCTGGCCGGGCTTTTCGACATGCAGCCGCCGCCACCAGGCATCGTTGCCGGGCACCAGCGCCAGGGCCGCGACCACGGCGGCCAGCATGGCCCAGCCGGCGCGATTTGACCGCCCCCCGCGCAGCAGCCACAGCAGCAGAAGCCCGATGGTCACCAAGGTCAGCAGCACCAGCGTGCCGGCGGTGCCGAGCAGGTGCAGCGCCACCAGCCCGGTGCCCAGCGAGCCCGCGGCATTGCCCAGGATATTGGCCAACTGCACCCAGCCCACCCGCGCGCCCACCTGCGCCAGGTCGCGCTGGACCGCGCGCTGGATGAACGGGAAGGTCAGGCCGATCAGGAAGGATGGCGGGGCGATCAGCAACACCGTGACGGCGATCCCGAACAAAAGCTCGTTGCCGCCCAGACGCGTTGTATCCGTCCAGGTTGGCACCTCGCCCGACGGCATGTGCGGGACGCTCCACCACATGACCAGCAACAGCAGCAGCGCCAGCAGAAAGCCGCTGCCCTGAGCCAGAAAGAAGCCCGGCCGCGGGTCCCGCACCCGGCGCACCAGACGTCCGCCAACGGCGATGCCGGCGCCGTCGGCCAGCAGGAAAACCCCCAACAGGGTCGCGAACATATAGGCGTGGTACTGGCCGAACTGGCCGATCACCCGCACCCAGACGATCTCCAGCGCCACGATCACAAAGCCCGACGCAAAGGCCAGCGCGCACCACAGCGCCACCGAGCCTACGCCATCGGGCGTGTCGATCTGGCGCTCGGCCGGGGCGGCGGCGGCCGGGTCCGGCGTGCGCCGCATCGCCGGGATCAGGGTCAGCGCCAATGCCGCGGCAACCACCTCCAACAGGGCGGCCACGCGCAGCGAGACTTCGAAGCCCAGCGTGCCGATGATCACCCACCCGCCGATCAGCGCCCCCATCCCCGCACCGACCGTGTTCAGCCCATACAGCAGGGCGATGCGCGCCGGCAGCGCCTCGATCGAGGTCGCCACCGCGCGCGACAACAGCGGTAGCGAGGCGCCCATCAGCGTGGTCGGCAGCACCAGCCCGGCAAAGCACAGCGCGAAGACGCCGGTGAGGCTGTCCACCGTCCCGGCCATCTCCAACGCCAGCCAGTCATAAAGGAAGTATTTCGACACCAGGGCAAACAGCGCCACGCCGGTCTCGCAGGCGGCGAAGGCCGCGATCGCCTGGGCTCGGCTGAGCCGGTCGGCGACGCGCGCGCCCAGGACGGTGCCGATGCCCAGCCCGGTCAGGAAAGCGCCCACCACCAGGGCCGCCGAGACAGTGTCCGAGCCGGCGAACAGGCCCAGCATGCGCTGCCAGACCACTTGGCACAGCAGGGCGGCGAAGCCGGAGGCGAAGAAGGCAAGGCCAAGCTGCAGCATCCAGCACGTCTCCCCACGCGCATCCCGGCGCTGCCAAGATGAGGGATATCAGAGGCGTGAGTTTTCTTGCAACAATCCGAGACGCAGGCGCCGGTTCAGCCGCGCGCCAGCCGGCGTTCGACAAAATCGAGGCGGTCCTGGCCCCAGAATATCTCGTCGCCAATCACATAGCTGGGCGCGCCGAAAACCCCGCGCGCCAGCGCCGCCTGGGTGTCCGCCGCCCGGCGCTCCAGCCAGCGCGGCTCAGCCCCGAGCGCCATCACCGTGCCGGCGTCCAGCCCGCATTCGTCGATCAGCCGCGCCAGGGTGGCGGGGTCGGACGCGGTCTCCTCCTCCTCCCACATCGCCTTCAACACGCGATGCGCCAGGCGAATGGCCGGCGCATCGCCCATGGTCTCGCGCAAGGCAATCACGCAGCCGGCAGCGGCAAGCTCAGGCGAGGGGAAATGCTTCGGCTCCAGCTTGATCGGAATGCCGAGAAAATCGCGCCAGCGCACTAGCTCCATCATCCGATAGGCCTGGCGCTGCGGCGCCCGCTTGGGCAGCGGCAAACCGCCCGTGGCCGGGAAGATGGCGCCGAAATCGACCGGAAAGATCCGCACCGTGGCGCCGTGCTTGGCGCACATCGCCTCCAGCCGGGCGGCGCCCAGATGGGTCCAGGGCGAGTTGAGCGAGGCGTAGTAGTCGACATGCAGTGCCACGGCGGGCCTCCCGTTTGGTGGAGGCATGGTGAGGGGCTGGGGCGAAGGAAGCAAGGCTGGGGCTTTGCCCCTAGAGCCTTCTTTACCGAACCGTTGAACAAATCGGAACCGGGGTCTGCCTGCCCTGCGGTATCCTTGGATGCGCTTGAGATCGACATCACCGTTCCCCCGGCACGGAGCATGCCGCTGATGGCGCCCTCCAGCTCGATCGGGTGGGTGCCTTCGTCGTCCGGTGGCGCATGGACGATGACGCGCTCGATGAGGGCGCGTGCCGCCTCCAGCACCGCGGGGATCTTGTTGTCCGCGATCGCGCATTCGAGTTCGGTGACGCGCTGGCGGTAGGTCGCGGCGAGGTTGGGGGGAAAGGTAGGGCTGGCGGGGAGCGGGGCGCCGATCTGCGCCCGCAGGGCGTCGCACTTCGTCTCCAGCACGTGCAACTGCTGCTTGAGGCTGGTGTTGCGCAGCCCGTCGGCGATGGCCTCGACGAGGTTGGCCAGGCGGCGCTCGGCCGTGGCGAGATCGCGGCGGGCGCCGTCCAGGTCCAGGTTGGCCTCACGCTCCAGGCGCTTCCACTCGGTGGTGAAAGCTTCGATGAAGCCCTCCAGCGCGTCGGGTGCCATGAGATCACGGCGCAGCGACGCCACAACCTGACCCTCCAGGCGTCCCCGGCGGATCGAGCGACGATTGCGGCATGCGCCCTGGAACGCGTTGTGGCAGGCCAGATAGTCCCTACCACGGGAGGTAAAGGGGCCGGCGCAGCACCCGCAGAACACCTTGTTGGTCAGGAGGTGGCGGGGCCGGCGTCGGTCCCAGAACCCCTCCGGCGACGCCTGTGCGCCAGCCGCCGGGGTCGCGACCGCTTCGGTGGTGAGGCGTGCCTGGACGGTGTCCCAGAGCGGTTGCTCGATGACACGCAAATGTGGGACGGCAACCTCGACGAGGTCCTCGGCGGCGTTGTTCCGGCGGACCGTCTGGCCGGTCTGCGGGTCGACGAGCGAGCGGCGGCGGTTCCAGATGAGCTGGCCGGTGTAGAGGACGTTACGCAGGATGCCCTCGCCACGGGCGGGGCGCCCGCGGATCGATGCGTCATACCACAAGCGGCCGGTCGGTCCGGGAACGCCTTCGGCGTTGAGGGCGCGGGCGATGGACAGGGGGCTGGCGCCGTTGGCAAAGTTACGGAAAATGCGCCTGACGATCGTGGCTTCGCCCTGGTCGATCGCGCGCAGGCCGCGTTCCAGTTCGCCATCGGGCGCCAGTTGACGAACGACCTGATAACCATAGGCCGGCCCACCCATGCTGCGGCCCTTAAGGATGCGGCCGGCTTCGCCGCGGCGGGTCTTCTCGGCGAGCTCCTTCAGGTAGAGGGCCCCCATGGTGCCCTTTAGCCCGATGTGAAGCTCCGATATCTCCCCTTCGGACAGGGTGATGATGCGCACGCCGGCAAAGCGGGCGAGCTTGAAGAAGCCGGCAATGTGCTCCTGGTCGCGGGAGAAGCGGTCCAGGCTCTCGGCCAGCACGACCGCGACGCCGCCCAGGCGCAGCCGGGCAATCAGGTTCTGATAGCCGGAGCGGAGCATGGTGGAGCCGGAAATCGCATGGTCGGCAAAGGTCTCGACGACCTGCCAGTCCTCGCGCTCGGCGCGGAGGCGGCAGACCCGCTCCTGATCGACGATGGAGGCGGCGCTCTGGAGGTCAGAGGAGAAACGGCTGTAGATGACGGCGTGCATAATATTGGACTCCGAAGGTATCAGCGTACCGCGGTGCGCGGTTGAGGGGTCGTCGCCGGGTCGCGCGAACTGTGGACGGAGGTGGCGGGGATACGCATGTCGCCGGGCATTAATCGTCCTCCTCCCACCCAAACGCGCGGCCGGCGAGGATGCGGTGTTCAGCGCGGGACTTATCCAGGGAACTGCCGAACTTCGCCGCGACATTTGCCTGGGTGGCTCGATTGTAGTGGTCCTCCACCATGCGCCCGGAGCTGCCCAGGATTGCCGCGGCAATTCCGGGATGGGCGGGGTCCTTCAGTGGGGCAGTTGTCCCCAAGGCATGGCGGAAGCGGTGCGGACCGAACCCCGTGCCGAACGCCTCCTTGGACTTGCGCTGGATCATGTCGGCGATTTCAGCCTTGGACAGGGGCTCGTCATATTGGTTGACCCAGAACCAGCCATGATCATGGCCGGTCAGGAGATCTGCCCGGATCGCGACGATGTAGTGGTCGATGGCAACGCTCAGGCCCATCGGGGTGTCGTATTCGAGGTGCTTGTTCGTCTTGATGTCCTCGTGCGCGAAAATAAGTCGGTAGAAAGCGCCGTTGCGCAAAAGGGTTGTGCCAAGGTGCAGGCTGGCCGTCGACTTCACCCGCGGCGCGCGGGCGGCAAAGATCGCGATCAGCAGCCCATTGCGATACTTGACCCGGCGATGCTCCGGATCGGCTTCCTGGGCGGCCTCCGTCATCATCGACCGGCCCCACTCGTAGAGCACCTTGGTGTCGATGATCTGGATGGGCCTCGGTACCACCGGCAGCAGCGATTCCAACGACCGGCCTCGGGGCGAGGTCAGCCATTGGAAGTCCACCTCGGGGTGCATGATCCGCATGGCCCGCCGTAGCTCGGTCATCCTTGCGATGACGCTACCGTTGCATTGGCTCTCGCGCAGGCTGTTGAAGTAGCCGCGGATGTTGGCGGGTTTGACCCGCGCCGCGGGGCTCCTGGCGGAGTTGAGGAGGTTGTTCTCCGTCAGGAAGACCAGCCAGCGGCGGTAGCCGGTGACAACCGACTTCAAAGTTGCCGGCCGCAGCTTTGATGCGTAGTTCGGCCCGTCCAACCTATCGCCCTGCACCAATCCGCGCTCCCACAACTGACGATCGATGGCAGGCCAGTTCGCCCACTGATCTTCCGGGCGCTTGGCGAGACGATCTCCTAGGCCGAGCAGCTTGCGCGGGTGCAGCCAGGTGAAGCTTGTCTGCGGCGCAAGGATGCGCAGCGTCAGGCCAAACTGGCTCAGGCGCGTGCGGATCGTCCGACTGCTATTCTTGCGCGCGCCCAGCACCTCGATGAAGCTGGTGCCCGCGTCGGTGGTGACACGCTCGGCCGGCGGCTGATCCTGATCCAGGAGGCCTAGCTCCGTCAGCGCGCTTAGCCAACAGCCATATCCCTCGATAATTGCATCCAGCATCTTGGGCTTGAGCGTGGTGGCGTAGGTGCCGACCAGGCCGACCTCCCACGGGGTACGGTCGACCACGGGCCAATCGGCCAGAGCGATCAGGCGGCGAGCCGTGGGGAGAAGCATGCCCATCAGCGGCTCCCCCGCGACTTCGAGGAGCCGCGCGGCATGCGGCAGTGGTCGCGTGCGAGCAGCAACAGCGTCTGGGCGACGCGGCCGCCCATCGGGCTAGGCTCGCCACTGCGGACGCGCTCGAGGAAGAAGCGCATGATCGTCCTGGCCCGCTCAGTTGGATAGACGAGCGCGCGCAGGCTGGTGATCTCGCTCTGCGCCACACCGGCGTGGACGAGCGCGCCGGCGGCGCAGCGGATCATCCACATGCGGCTGTTGATTGAAGCCGGCCGCAGTGCGCGCTGGAAGCGGGAGTCACCCGTGCCCTCGTCGTCGCCCTCATCGTCATTGCTGAGGGTGTCGTCGGCGTAGATGTCGTCGAGATTGCTGCCGCGCAGGCATTTCGCATATCGGTCGACATCCTGCTGGAAGGAAGCCGGGTAAGTCTCCAGCGGGAAGGAGTAGCGGTCAGTGCGGCTGCTGCGGATCAGCTTCTGGCCGGGCCACTCCGGAATGTTCAGGCAGGCCCAGTTCCAGGTGGCGGCAACCAGGCGGGCACGGGCGGCGGGATCGGCGCACAGCGTGCGGGTGGCCAGCGGTCCTGGTAGGCGGCCAGGGCGGCGCCGTCAGCATCCTCGGGCGCGATCTGCTCGCCGTCGAGGTAGCGCAGGAAGTCGATCACCGACCGCTGGCGCTCCTCCGGCAGCAGGTCGCGGCACGCGGCCAGCTTGAGCGACCCCAGTTCCGCACCGCGTACATCGACATCATGGTGGCCGAGGCGGCGCAGGATCGCACGCAATTCGCTGGCCAGGCTGTACATACGCCCCTGCGACAGGCCGAACGTGGCCGGCGGCGCCTGCAACAGGCGGCTGAGGCTCGGGCAGTCCATCAGGATGCTCGCCGCGGCCATGGCCGGGCCCTGTGCCGGGGCGAGCACGCGGGCCGCGGTGGCCAGCGCCGTCTTGAACTTCACCAGCCGCGCGGCGGGCAAATCGGTCCAGCCGGCGACCATGCGCATGGTTTCGGCGATCGTCAGCGTCGAGGCAAGCATCATATTTTCAGTAATTGAATTCATGGTCATGGTATCCTATTGACAAGGTGTGGCAAGGCTATTTCCAAAATCATATCATGTTCTTTGGGGCTTGACAGACACGGATATGCTTTTGGAATGCCTTGCTACGAGATTGAGTGACTTCGATATTTATCGAGAACTGGGATTGGGGTTGGGATTGACCCGTTTTGGTGGACACCCTGAGACTTTCACCAGAGGTGCAGCTGATGCCGAAATCCCGACCACCGTATTCGCCTGAGTTCCGTCGCCAGATGGTCGATCTGGTGCATGCCGGGCGCGATCCCGACGAGCTTGCGCGTG
>CAMBRC010000090.1 GCA_945869965.1 Asaia bogorensis | reverse complement strand
CCATTCGTTAAGCGCTTTCGGCAGAGGGTCCAGGGACCTCGGGTCCCTGGTGGGGTCCGGGGCAAAGCCCCGGCTTTCCTTACTTCCTCCGCGCCACCAGCTCAGCCGCGAGGTCGATCGCGGCGATGAGGCTGGTGGGGTTGGCGGTGCCGGTGCCGGCGATGTTGAAGGCGGTGCCGTGGTCGGGCGAGGTGCGGATGATCGGCAGTCCGAGTGTGGTGTTGACGCCGTGATGCATGTCCAGCGTCTTCAGCGGGATCAGCGCCTGGTCATGGTACATCCCCATCGCCACGTCGTAGCGGGCGCGGGCTTCGGGGGTGAACATGCTGTCGGCGGCGAAGGGGCCGCTGACATCGTGGCCCATGTCGCGCAGCGCCGCGATGGCCGGGGCGATGATGGTGATTTCTTCCTCGCCCATAGTGCCGTCTTCGCCGGCGTGCGGGTTGAGGCCGGCGATGGCAACGCGGGGGCGGGCGATGCCCCAGTGGTGCTTGAGGGCGTCGATGGTCACCAGGGTGACGGCGATGATGCGCTCGGTGGTGATCATCTCCAGCATGCGGCGCAGCGAGGCGTGCACGGTGATGGGGACCACGCGCAGGTCGGGGCTGGCCAGCATCATCACCGGCAGGGCGGCGCCGGTCAGGGCGGCGAGGAACTCGGTATGGCCCGGGTAGGCAAAGCCGGTGCCGTAGAGGGTGGATTTGTGGATCGGGTTGGTGACCACAGCGGCTGACTCGCCGGCCAGGGTGAGTTTAGTGGCGCGCTCGATCGAGGCGATCACGGCGGCGGCATTGGCCGGATCCGGGTGGCCGGGGATGGCGGGGGTGGCGAGGCGGATCGGCAGCACCGGCAGCGCGTCGGCGAAACAATCCGCGCCTTGGGCCAGCGAGTTCACGGCACGGATCGGCACGTCCAGCCCCATGGCGGCGGCGATGCCGGCGAGGCGATCGGGGTCGTCCAACGCCACGAAGGGGTGGCCAGTACGGCGGGCGGGCCAGGCCATGACGGAAAGCTCGCCGCCGATTCCGGCGGGATCGCCCATGGTGAGGGTCAGCGGTGTTGTCCGCCGATCGTTGGAGTGGTCCATCGTCTTCAACCCGGCTGACGATAGCCGCGTAGCACGTCATACCGGGTGAGCTGGGGCTGCGTCAGCACCGTGCGTGTGGCGATGTGGGTGACGAGATGAATGGACCGCAGCTCGCCCTGGGTCACCGCCACGGCGGCGGTGGCGGCACGGACCGCTTCGGGGGTCGCCGCGCCGGATGCGAATAAGCGGTCCAGCGCCCGTTCGGCTTCGATCACGCGCAGGCCGGCGGCGATGGCGTCGGTGCGCATGTTGCCGACCAGCGCGGACAGGCGCGCCCGCTGGTCGGCATCCAGGCCCAGCGCGTCGGCATGCTCGAGGGCATGCATGGGGCCAGGATGGCCGTTCAGCTCGGCCGCCAGCGCCAGCCCCATGCCGCGACCGGCACGCAGGTCGGCCATGTCGGGTTCGGACAGAGCCTTGATTTCGCGGGCCTGCATTCCGGCATAGGGCGAGGCGGGGGCGCTGCCCGGGCGATGGCCGCCGTGGTGCTGGGCATGAGCCTGTAGGGTTGTGACTGCACCCAGAAGGACTATCAGCGCGAGATACCATGCGGCGTGGCGTACGATCATCATGGTGAATGCTTCCTTCGGGCGCGGGGCGCGGTTCAAATGTGCAGCGCGCGGCCTTCGACGGCAAGAGCGGCTTCCTTGACAACCTCGTTCAGCGTCGGGTGGGCGTGGCAGATGCGGCCGATGTCTTCGGACGAGGCGCCGAACTCGATCGCCATGGCGACCTCGGCGATCAGCGTGCCGGCCTCCGGGCCGATGATGTGGCAGCCGAGAACGCGGTCTGATTTCTTGTCGGCCAGGATCTTCACGAAGCCGTCGGTCATGCCCAAGGCGCGGGCGCGGCCATTGGCGGTGAACGGAAATTTGCCGGTGTTGTAGTCGATGCCGGCTTCCTTGAGCTGTTCTTCGGTCTGGCCCACCGAGGCGACTTCGGGCCAAGTGTAGATCACGCCGGGGATGGCGTTGTAGTTCACGTGGCCGTGCTGGCCGGCGAGGATTTCAGCCAGCGCCACTCCCTCCTCCTCGGCCTTGTGCGCCAGCATCGGCCCGGCGATGACGTCGCCGATGGCGTGGATGCCCGGCACGCTGGTGGCGAAATTTGCGTCGGTGACCACCCGGCCACGGGCGTCCAGCGCCACCCCGGCTTCGGAGAGACCGAGGCCTTCGGTGTATGGCCGGCGGCCAACGGCGAGCAGCACGATGTCGGCGGCGATGGTCTCGGTGGTGCCCTTCTTGAGCGATTCGACGGTGAGGGTGACGCCTTCGCCTTCGACCTTGGCCGCGGTGACCTTGGTGGCGAGGCGGAACTTAATGCCCTGGCGGGTGAGGATGCGCTCGAACTGCTTTGCGACTTCGCCGTCATTGCCGGGGATCAGGCGGTCGAGGAATTCCACCACCGTGACCTCGGCGCCGAGGCGCTTCCAGACGCTGCCGAGCTCGAGCCCGATCACCCCACCGCCGATGACCACCAGATGGCCGGGAACACGGTCCAGTTCCAAGGCGCCGGTCGAGGTGACGATGCGCTTCTCGTCTACCTCAATGCCCGGCAGCGGCGCGGAGTCGCTGCCGGTGGCAATGACGATGTGCTTCGCCCCATACTCGGTCCCACCAACATCAACCCGCCCGGCGCCGAGGATGCGGCCGGCGCCCTTCAGCCAGGTGATCTTGTTCTTCTTGAACAGGAACTCCACGCCCTTGGTATTGGCGCCCACCACCTCGTCCTTGCGCGCCTGCATCTTCGCCAGGTCCAGCATAACCCCGCCCACCATCACGCCATGCGCGGCCAGCCCGTGCGCGGCTTCGTGGAACTTCTCCGACGAATGCAGCAACGCCTTGGACGGGATGCAGCCGACATTCAGGCAGGTGCCGCCAAGCGTGTCGCGCTTTTCGACGCACGCCACCTTCATGCCGAGCTGTGCGGCGCGGATGGCACAGACATAACCGCCGGGGCCGGAACCGATGACGATGAGGTCGAAAGAATCGGGCATTTTTGGCCCTCCGTGCGAGAGAGGAAAGCAAGGGAAGAATCTTCTTTTTGTGAACAAAAAGAAGCAAAAAAACTTCGCCCATAAGGCAAACGGATAAAAGTCTTTTTGCTTCTTTTTCTACAGAAAAAGAAGATTCTTTCTTCTCTTTTCAGATATCCAGCAACAACCGACGCGGGTCTTCGATGCTCTCCTTGACCCGCACCAGGAAGCCCACCGCCTCGCGCCCATCGACAATGCGGTGATCGTAGCTGACCGCCAGGTACATCATCGGCCGGATCTCGACCTTGCCGGCAACCGCGATCGGCCGGTCCTGGATCTTGTGCATCCCCAGGATGCCCGACTGCGGCGGGTTCAGGATCGGCGTGGACATCAGCGAGCCATAGACCCCGCCATTGGTGATGCTGAACGTGCCGCCGGTCAGGTCGTCCAGCTTCAGCGAACCGTCACGCGCGCGCCGGCCGAAATCGGCCACGGCGCGCTCGATCTGGACGAAGCCCATTTGGTCGGCGTTGCGGATCACCGGCACCACCAGTCCGTTGGCGCCGCCGACGGCAATGCCCATGTGGATGAAGTGCTTGTAGACGATCTCGTCGCCGTCGACCTCGGCATTGACCGCCGGGAACTCCTTCAGCGCGGCAACACAGGCCTTCACGAAGAAGCCCATGTAGCCCAGCCGCACGCCGCCATGTTTCTTCTCGAACGCTTCTCGATATTCGCTCCGCAGCGCCATTGCCGCGCTCATGTCCACCTCGTTGAAAGTGGTCAGCATGGCGGCAGTATTTTGCGCTTCCTTCAGCCGTGCAGCGATGGTGCGGCGCAGCCGGGTCATCTTCACCCGCTCCTCACCGGCTTCCGACGCGCGCGGAGCCCTGGCCGCCGGGGCCGCAGCCGGTGCCGCGACGGGGCGGGCCAGGAAATCGAGTACATCGCCCTTCGTAACGCGGCCGTCCTTGCCGGTGCCGACGCCCAGCGCCTCGGAGGCAACGCCGCGATCGGCCATCATCTTGGCCGCCGCAGGCAGCGGCGCGATGTCCGACGGCGGCGTCGCCGGGCGGGCGACCGGACCGGACGGTGTCGGCGGCGGGTTCACCCCCGGAGGCGGGTTGGCGGCGGGATGGGCATGCACGTTTGCCGGTGTGGGCGCCGGCTTGGCACCACCTTCGGATACCAGGCCGAGCACCGCGCCAACGCTGACCTCGCCGCCGGCGGCAACAACGATCTCGCTGAGCGTGCCAGCCATCGGCGCGCCAACCTCCACCGTGACCTTATCGGTCTCCAGTTCCACCAACGGCTCATCGGCGGCCACGGCGTCGCCAGCCTGCTTCATCCAGCGCGCGACAGTGGCGGTGGTGACGCTTTCGCCCAGGGTGGGCACCTTGATCTCGGTCGCCATGCGAAGGGGTCCAGTTCTCAGTCGTGCAGGAGTGGGGCTTGTAGGGAGCGTCAGGCGACAGTCAGCGCGTCGTTCACCAGCGCCGCCTGTTCAGCGGCATGGACGCGAGCCTGGCCAGTCGCTGGGCTGGCGGCGGGCACGCGGCCGACATAGCGCGGGCGCTTGGCCGCAATGTTCAGCGGCGCCAGCACATCCTCGATCCGCCGGTCGACATGATGCCAGGCGCCATTGTTCAACGGCTCTTCCTGGCACCACACCACCTCGGCGCGGCTGTATGGCGCGAGCGCTTTGGGCAGCGAAACGACCGGGAACGGATATAGCTGCTCGATCCGCACGATCGCCACATCCTTGATGCCGCGGGCGCGCCGGGTTTCGAGCAGGTCGTAGTAGACCTTGCCGGTGCACAGCACGACGCGCTTCACCTCGTCCGGCGGTGCGATCGCGTCAACCTCCGGGATCACGTACTGGAACCGGCTGCCCGTGGTGAAATCGGCCAGCGGCGACACCGCCAGCTTGTGCCGCAGCAGCGATTTCGGCGTCATCAGCACCAGCGGCTTGCGATAGTTGCGCTTGAGCTGCCGGCGCAGCGCATGGAAATAATTGGCCGGCGTGGTGATGTTGCACACCGCCATGTTTCGCTCGGCACAGAGCTGTAAATACCGCTCCAGCCGGGCGGAAGAGTGCTCCGGCCCCTGCCCTTCATGACCATGCGGCAGCAGCATCACCAGGCCGGACATGCGCAGCCACTTGGTCTCGCCCGAGGCGATGAACTGGTCGATGATCACCTGGGCTCCGTTGGCGAAGTCGCCGAACTGCGCCTCCCACAGCACCAGGGTGCGCGGATCGGCCAGGGTGTAGCCATATTCGAAGCCGAGCACGCCGACCTCAGAGAGCAGCGAGTTATAGATCTCGATCCGCGCCTGGTCCGGCTGGATGTTGTTCAGCGGCGTGTACTCGTTCTGGTTGGTCTGGTCGATCAGCACCGCATGGCGCTGGCTGAAGGTGCCGCGCTGGCAATCCTCGCCGGACAGCCGCACCCGGTTGCCCTCCAGCAGCAGCGAGCCGAAGGCCAGCGCCTCGCCAGTGGCCCAGTCGATGCCTTCGCCGGTTTCGATGGCAACCCGCTTGGCCTCGAGCTGGCGCGCGATCTTGCTGTTCAGGTCGAATTCCGCCGGCGGGGTACTCAGTGCGGCGCCGATCTTCTGCAACTCCGCCGGCGCCACGGACGTATCGCCATCGGTCCATTCGGACTCTCGCTCCGGTGTCGATAGGCCGGACCAGTGGCCCTCCAGCCAGTCGGCCTTGTTCGGCTTGTAGGTCTGGGCCGCCTGGTACGAATCCTCCAGCGTGCCCGCGAAACTGTCCCACATCTGCTTGGCGTCGTACGGCGTGATCACCCCTTCGGCCGCCAGCTTGTCGGCATACAGCGCCCTTGTGGTCTTCAGCTCCTTGATCGCCTTGTACATGATCGGCTGGGTGAAGGCCGGCTCGTCGGTCTCGTTGTGGCCGTGGCGGCGATAGCAGACGATGTCCAGCACGAAGTCGCCGCCGAACTCCATGCGGAACTCGGTCGCCATCTGCGCCGCCCAGATCACTGCCTCGGGGTTGTCGCCATTGACATGCAGGATCGGCGCCTGGATCGATTTTGCAACATCAGTGCAGTACATGCCGGAATAGGCATGCGCCGGCACGGTGGTGAAGCCGATCTGGTTGTTGACGATGAGGTGGATGGTGCCGCCGGTGCGATAGCCGATCAGCTGGCTCATCGCCAGCGTCTCATACACCAGCCCCTGGCCGGCAAACGCCGCGTCGCCATGCATCAGGATCGCCATCACGCTGCGCCGGCCATGGGTATCCTTCGCCATGTCCTGGCGCGCGCGCACCTTGCCGACCACGACGGGGTCGACCGCTTCCAGGTGCGACGGGTTCGGCTGCAGCGAGAGATGGACCTTGTTGCCGGCGATCTCCACATCCACTGAGGTGCCGAGATGGTATTTCACATCGCCCGAGCCCTGGACATCATCCGGCTTGAAGCTCTCGCCGCCGAACTCGCTGAACAGCTGCGTGTAGGGCTTCTTGACGATGTTCACCAAAGTGTTCAGCCGCCCGCGATGCGGCATGCCGATGGCAATCTCCTTCACGCCCCCGCGCGCCGCAGTGTCGATGATCGCCTGCAGCGCGGGAATGGTGACCTCGCCACCCTCCAGCCCAAAGCGCTTGGTGCCGACAAACCGGCGCTGGCAGAATGCCTCCAGCCCCTCCGCCTCGGTGAGTTGGCGCAGGATCGTCTTACGCGTCTCGGCATCAAACGCCGTCGCCCAGGGCGCACCCTCGACCCGGCGCTGGATCCAGGCCTTCTGGTCGGGGTCCTGGATATGCATGAACTCCACGCCGATCGGCCCGCAATAGGTCTGGCGCAGCACCTGCAGGATCTGCCGCGGCGTCGCGGTCTCCAGCCCCAGCACATGGTCGATGAAGATCGGCCGGTCCATGTCGGCCTCGCCGAAGCCATAGGTCGCGGGGTCCAGCTCCGGATGCGGCTTGGGCACCTGCAGCCCGAGCGGATCAAGCTGCGCTTCTAGATGGCCGCGCACGCGATAGGTACGGATCATCATCAAGGCGCGCAGGCTGTCCTTGGTGGCGGCGCGGACATCCAGATCGCTGGCGCGCCGCTGCTGCACGGCTGCGGTAAGCTTGCCGGTCGCCGGGGCAGCGGGCGCGGCGTGATCGGGCGAGTCGCCGGACCAGGCCCGCGGCGCCCAGGAAGCGCCGGTGGCATCGCCGAGGATAGCACGCGCCTCGTCGTTCAGGGCCTCGAACAACTCGGAAAAACTCGGATCCACTGACCCGGGCTCGGCGGACCATTTGGCATAGAGATCGGCGATGAATGCCGCGTTGGCGCCGTTGAAGGCAGTGGCAAGAATGTCAACGCCGGCCATGATCCGTTCCTCGTAACATGGTTCCGCCCGGTTTTCGGGCTGTTAGCCTAAAACAAGGAAGAGTCTTCTTTTTCTGTAGAAAAAGAAGCAAAAAGACTTTCATCCATTTTCAGCGGCACTGCGGCAGCCAGCCAATGAATGAAAGTTTTTTGGTTCTTTTTTTCAAAAAAGAACAACCTTCCTACCCACCGATCGCCTTGAGCATCGTGCTCCCCAGCGCCGCCGGGCTTTCGGCCACATGCACCCCGGCACTGCGCAGCGCCTCGAACTTCGCCGCCGCGGTATCGCGCCCGCCGGAGATCACCGCGCCGGCATGCCCCATGCGACGCCCCGGCGGGGCGGTCGCGCCCGCGATGAAACCAACGGTGGGCTTCTTGACCTTGTTCCGCGCCAGGAACTCGGCCGCATCGATCTCGCTGGCGCCGCCGATCTCTCCAATCATGATGATCATCTCGGTCTCGGCATCGGCCAGGAACATCTCCAGCACCTCGATGAAATCCGTCCCCTTGACCGGGTCGCCGCCAATGCCCACGCAGGAGCTTTGGCCGAGCCCGGCGGCAGTGGTCTGGGCAACAGCCTCATAGGTAAGGGTGCCGGAGCGCGAGACAATACCGACCTTGCCGCGGCGGTGGATGTGCCCCGGCATGATGCCGATCTTGCACGCGCCAGGCGTGATCACGCCGGGACAGTTCGGCCCGATCAGCCGCGAGCGACTGCCCGCCAGCGCGCGCTTCACCCGCACCATATCCAGCACCGGAATACCCTCGGTGATGCACACGATCAGCGCCAACTCGGCGTCGATCGCCTCCAGGATGGCGTCCGCAGCAAAGGGCGGCGGCACATAGATCACCGTCGCGGTCGCCGCGGTGGCCGCCACCGCCTGGGCCACGGTGTCGAACACCGGCAGGCCGATATGGATCGCGCCGCCCTTGCCCGGGGTAACCCCGCCCATCATCTTGGTCCCGTACGCGATTGCCTGCTCGGCATGGAACGTGCCCTGCGCCCCGGTGAAGCCCTGGGTGATCACGCGGGTGTTGGCGTCGACCAGAATGGCCATCAGGCGGCTTCCTTCACGGCGCGGACGATTTGTTCGGCAGCGTCGGCCAGGTTGTCGGCGGAGACGATCGCCAGGCCGGAGCGAGCCAGGATCTCCTTGCCCAACTCCACATTGGTGCCCTCCAGCCGCACCACCAGGGGCACGTTGAGCGAAACCTCGCGGGCGGCCGCCACCACGCCCTCGGCGATCACGTCGCAGCGCATGATGCCGCCGAAGATGTTGACCAGGATGCCTTCAACGTTCGGGTCGGACAGGATGATCTTGAACGCCGCCGTCACCCGCTCGCGCGTGGCCCCGCCGCCGACATCCAGGAAGTTGGCCGGCGCGCCGCCATACAGCTTGATGATGTCCATCGTCGCCATCGCCAGCCCGGCGCCGTTGACCATGCAGCCGATGGTGCCGTCCAGCGCGATGTAGTTCAGCGCGTGCTTGGCCGCCTCCAGCTCCTTCGGATCCTCCTCGGTCTCATCGCGCAGGGCTTCGAGGTCGGGATGGCGATACAGCGCGTTGTCGTCGAAACTGACCTTGGCATCCAGCGCCACAACCTCGCCGGCGCGCGTGATCACCAACGGGTTGATCTCCACGACGGCGCAGTCCAATTCCATGAACGCCGTGTGCAGCGCTGCCACAAACTTTCCGAAGGCGCCGATCTGCTTGCCTTCAAGCCCCAGCGCATAGCCCAGCTTGCGCGCCTGGAACGGCCAGATGCCGGCCGCCGGATCGATGGCAACCCGCAGGATCTTCTCGGGATGTTGCTCGGCCACCTCCTCGATCGCCATGCCGCCTTCGGTTGAGGCGATGATGGTGACCCGCGACGTCTCCCGGTCGACCAGCAGCGAAAGATAGATCTCGCGCGCTATGTCGCAGCCGGCTTCGACATAGATGCGGTTGACCCGCTTGCCCGCTGGGCCGGTCTGCTTGGTGACCAGCGTGTGGCCGATCATCGCCTCGGCCGCTGCCCGCACCTCATCCAGGGAGCGGGCGATGCGCACGCCGCCCTTGCCGCCGGGATCGTCGGCAAAGCGCCCAGCCCCGCGGCCGCCGGCGTGGATCTGTGACTTCACCACGAACACCGGGCCCGGCAGCTTGCGTGCCGCCTCGACCGCCTCTTCGGGGGTCCATGCGACATGCCCGTCCAGCACGGCAACGCCGTACCGGCGGATCAGCTCCTTGCCCTGGTATTCGTGGATGTTCATTCGGCCTAGACTCCCAGCTTCTTGAAGTCCTCGATCAGGCCCTTTACCGCGTCACAGGACTTGTCGAAGGCTGCCTTCTCCGCTCCGGTGAACTCAACCTCGATGATCTTCTCCACGCCATTCTTGCCGATCACAACCGGCACGCCGACGTAGAAACCGCTCATCCCGTATTCGCCATTCAGCTGCACGGCGCAGGGCAGGACCCGCCGCTTGTCATGCAGATAGCTCTCGGCCATCGCAATCGCACTGGCCGCAGGGGCATAAAACGCACTTCCCCTTTCCAACAGCTTAACAATCTCGCCGCCACCGTTCGCCGTGCGCGCAACGATAGCGTCTATACGCTCCTGGGTGGTCCAGCCCATCTTGATCAGATCAGGCACCGGGATGCCGGCCACGGTGGAATAGCGCGTCAGCGGCACCATCGTGTCGCCATGGCCGCCGAGCACGAAGGCGGTCACATCCTCGACCGAAACGTTGAACTCCTGGGCCAGGAACAGGCGGAAGCGGCTGCTGTCCAGCACGCCCGCCATGCCCACCACCTTGTGCGCCGGCAGGCCGGATTTCTGCTGCATCACCCACACCATCACATCGAGCGGGTTGGTGATGACAATCACGAAAGCGTCCGGGCAATGCGCCTTGATACCCTCGGCCACCTGGGCGATCACCCCGGCATTCTTGGTCAGCAAGTCATCACGGGTCATGCCCGGCATACGCGGGAAGCCGGCAGTGACAATCACCACGTCGCACCCGGCAATCGCCGCATAATCCGAACCGCCGGACATGGCGCTGTCGAACCCGTCCACCGGGCCGGACTGCATGATGTCCAGCGCCTTGCCGGCGGCCACGCCCCCGAAGACGTCGAACATGACGACGTCGCCCAGCTCCTTCAGGCCGATCAGGTGGGCCAAGGTGCCGCCAATGTTGCCGGCGCCAATCAGGGCGATCTTGTTGCGTGCCATCCGGGAAATTCCTTGCGCGGGGGTGGGCCAACGCGTCGCGCGGCGCCGGAAAGGTCCGGAACCGCCGCAGCGTCCGAGAAGCCGGGGCTCACTAGCCCATCGACTGCGGGCGGGCAAGCGCGGGAGGAAGACAAGTCCCGGCAGGCTTCCTACAGTGACAGCTCCACGCAGACGGGCACGTGGTCGCTGGCCTGGGTCCAGTCGCGGGCGTCTTTCAGGATGGTTTGGTTAGCCAGGGCGCCTTTGAGGTCGGAGGTGACCCAGATGTGGTCGAGGCGGCGGCCGCGGTCGGAGGTGCGCCAGTCCCGGTTTCGGTAGGACCACCAGGAGTAGAGTTTTTCGTCGTCAGGCACGAAATGGCGGACCGCGTCGACCCAGCCGTTGCGTTGCCAGGCCAGGAGGCCCTCGGTTTCGACCGCGGTGTGGCTGACCACGTCGCGGAGTTGCTTGTGGCTCCAGACGTCGTGTTCGAGGGGGGCGATGTTGAGGTCGCCGACGAGGACGGCGCGGGCGAGGGTGGTTCGGGCGGCGAACCATTGGGTGGCTTCGGCCAAGAAGTCGAGCTTGTGGCCGAATTTGTCGTTTTGGGTCCGGTCGGCGATGTCACCGCCGGCGGGGATGTAGAAGTTGTGCAGCTCAATCGGGCCGCCGGGGGCATCGAGCTCAACGGCGACGTGGCGGCAGTCGCCCTTGGCGCACCAGTCGGGGGCCAGGTCGTGGTGGACGAAGGGCACGCGGGAGAGGATGGCGACGCCGTTGTAGCCCTTCATGCCCTTGAAGCGGACATGCTCGAAGCCGAGTGCTTTCACGCCGTCGAGCGGGAACAGCTCGTCGGGGACCTTGGTTTCCTGGAGGCAGAGGACGTCCGGAGCCAGGGCCTCGATCAGCTTGGGCAGCAGGGGGAGGCGCAGGCGGAGCGAGTTGATGTTCCAGGTGGCGATTCGGAGGGAGCGGGCGGGCTTTTTCGCCATCAGACGATTTTCGTGCGCACGGTGCCGACGCCTGCGACGGTGCCTTCGAGGAGGTCACCACGCTGGACGGCGGCGACGCCTTCGGGGGTGCCGGTGTAGATGAGGTCGCCGGGGGCGAGGGTGACCAGGCGGGAGAGGTAGGCGATGGTTTCGGCGACGCTCCAGATCAGCAGGGAGAGGTCGGAGGTTTGGCGGACGGTGCCGTTCACTTTGAGCTCGATCTTGCCTTTGGTGGGGTCGGCAAGGGTTGATGCCGGGACCAGGGTGCCGATCGGGGCGGAGTGGTCGAAGCCTTTGCCCATGTCCCAGGGCTTGCCTTCTTTCTTGGCGGCGTTTTGGAGGTCACGGCGGGTCATGTCCAAGCCGGCGGCGTAGCCCCAGACGTGGGACAGGGCGTCGGCTTCGGCGATGTTGGCGCCGCCGCGGCCGATGGCGACGACGAGTTCCATTTCGTGGTGGAGGTCCTTGGACATCGGCGGGTAGGGCATGTCGGCGTCATGCATCAGCAGGGCGTCGGCCGGCTTGCAGAAGAAGAAGGGCAATTCACGGTCGGGGTCGCTGCCCATCTCGCGGGCGTGGGCGGCGTAATTGCGGCCGACGCAGAAGACGCGGCGGACGGGGAAGCTGCCGCCGCCGGCGACCGGGACGGCGGTGATGGCCGGGGGGGCGATCACATAAGCGGAGGTGGCGGCATCCTGGGGCATTGGGCTCGTCCCGACTGGTATAGGCCGGGAGATATACAAGCTGGGGGCTGGGCAGGCTATCCCCGGGATGGGTGACGTTGTTTGTTGTTATATCGTAATGAAATGGTCATGGCTTGGCGCTGTTGATTCCGGGGGTTTTTGCGAGCGGTTGGCGGAGGGGCGCGCGCCTGGTGCGGGCATAAGCGGGGGCATGATGGGGGTTTGGCGCTGTTGAATGGCGCGAACTCGGGCGGCCGGCGGGGTGCGGGCGTGATGGGGACGGATGCCTGGCGGGCGCGGGTTCGTGCGCGGTGGCCGGTGGGGCGGGGGGTGGCACGCGAACGGGTGGCACGCGAACGGGGGGCACGCGGGCGGGGGGCACGGGGCGCGCGGATTTGCGGCGCGGGGAGGTCGCCTGACTGCCAGAGCAGGAAGATCTGTTCCAGGCGGCCGAAGATGCGCATCAGGGCGGCGATGATCAGGGCGTGGATGGCGGCGGGAATCCAGGCGCACTTCTCCTGCGCCTGCGCGGTGCCGCGCAGGCGGGCGATCTGGTCGCCGAGGGAGGGTGTGTGTGTTTCCATGGGTCGTATACTAACTAACTCATGGACGGATGGCAAGGAAAAAAAGTTGCTGGCGAGAGAATTTTTTGTGATGGGAAGAGCCCCCTCGTCGATCCGCTTCGCGGCTCAACCCCCCCCGCCCAAGCGCGGGGGAAGAGAAGGAAGCTAGCGGATAAAGTTTTTTTGCTTCTTTTTGTTCACAAAAAGAAGACTTCCTTACCAGACGAAACGCGGCAGCACGGCGGCGGGGCTGAGGCCGGCGACGGTGGCGGCGGCGTTGATGCGGGCGGGGTTGGCGCCGAGTTCGGCTTCGTGGATGCCGCCGAGGACCCAGCAGGACGGGATATCGCGGCTTTTGGCGCCGGCGATGTCGGTGCGCAGGGAGTCGCCAACGGCGAGGGTTTGGGCGGCGGTGGTACCGAGCATGGCCAGGACGGGGGTGTAGATGGCGGGGTCGGGTTTGCCGATCCAGCGGACGTCGCCGCCGAGGGTTTCGTAATGTTGGGCCAGGGCGCCGGCGCAGATGACGCGGGTGCCGCCGCGGATGACTTCGAGGTCGGGGTTGGCGCAGACCATGGGAAGGTTATGGGCGCGGAAGGATTGGAGGAGGGAGTCCCAGTCCGCGACTTCGGTCGGGCCGGCGAGGTCATCCGGGCCGGTGTTGAGGACGAAATCGGCCTGGGCCGGGTGTTCGACCAGGTCGAGGTCGAGCGTTTCGAAGACGTTGCGGTCACGGTCCGGGCCGAGGTGGTACATGCGGCGGCCGAGCAGGGCGAACCAGCGGTCCGTGCGGTCGCGCAGCGCGATGTGGGTGGCTTCGCCGGAGGTCAGGATGCCGGTGTAAAGGTCGTCGGCGATGCCCATGGCGCGCATGGCGGCCTGGGCGGCGTGGGCGCGACGGGGGGCGTTGGAGAGCAGGATCGCGGGCTTGCCTAGGGCGCGGATGCGGGCCAGGCAGTCGGCGGCGCCGGGGTAAGGCTTTACGCCGTCGTGGATGACGCCCCAGAGGTCGAGGATGAAGCCCTGGTAGCGGTGGGCGAGGGGTTCGAAGCCTTGGAGGTGGTCCATTGGTGCTCGCTTTGGGTAGGAAGGGAGGTTCTTCTTTTTGTGAACAAAAAGAAGCAAAAAAACTTTATTCGGTTAGTAAGTTAAGCGTGGATCCTTCGCTTTGCTCGGGACTAAAGGTTTTTTGGTTCTTTTTTTCAAAAAAAACTGCTTGCTTAAACGTCTACGCCGATAGCGTCGGAGATCGTGGCGAAGCCTTGTTGGTCCATGGCGGCGAGGAGCTGGCGTTTGAGGCGGGGGATGAGGGCGGGGCCGGCGTAGGCGAATTCGCTGTAGATTTGCACCAGGCTGGCGCCGGCGCGGATGCGGGCGAGGGCGTCTTCGCCGGTGGCGATACCGCCGACGCCGATCAGGATGAGGCGGCCTTTTGCCGCGCGGGCGGCGGTGAGGAGCATGTGCTGGGCGAAGGGTTTGAGCGGGGCGCCGGAGAGGCCGCCGGCCTGGTGGGCGTTGGGCGAGCGCAGGCCGGGGGGGCGGCGGATGGTGGTGTTGCTGACGATCAGGCCGTCGACGCCTTCCTGGATGGCGGTTTCGACGACGCTGAGCAGGCCGTCTTCGGACAGGTCGGGGGCGACCTTTACCAGGAGCTTGGGGCGGATGGGGACGCTGGCCGCGATGGCCTGGAGGATGGCGCGCAGGCGGGCTTCGCCCTGGAGATCACGCAGGCCGGGGGTGTTGGGGGAGGAGACGTTGATGACGATGTAGTCGCAGTGCGGGGCGACGGCGGCGACCAGGGCGGGGTAGTCGCGTTCGGGGTCGGCGCCGTCCTTGTTGATGCCGAGATTGGCGCCGATGGGGGTCTGGCGGTTGATGGCGCTGTGGGCGGCGGCGAGGCGGGGGAGGTAGGCGTCGATGCCGTCGTTGTTGAAGCCCATGCGGTTGATCACCGCGCGGTCCTCGGTCAGGCGGAACAGGCGGGGGCGGATGTTGCCTTGCTGCGGGCGGGGGGTGACGGTGCCGGCCTCGACAAAGCCGAAGCCGAGGCGGGCCAGCGGGCGGATGGCGCGGGCGTTCTTGTCGAAGCCGGCGGCGATGCCGATGGGGTTGGCGAAGGCGAGGCCGAGGGCCTGGACCGCCAGGCGGGGAGAAAGGAGAGAGCGGTCGCGGCCGCCGAGGCCGTTTGCCAGGGCGGAAAGGGCGAGGTTGTGCGCCGCCTCGGGGTCCAGCATGCGCAGGAACGGCATTAGGGCCGAGGCGAGGACGATGTGCATGGGCTGCTATGTGCCGTGAATGGGCGGGCTTGGGAAGGAGGCAGGCAAGGCCAGGGCTCTGCCCTGGACCCGCTGGGGCCTGAGGCCCCTGCTGGGGTCCGGGGCAAAGCCCCGGTCTCGCTTTGCTCCTACCCAGCCAGCGCAGTCGTGCTGACGCCGCGGGTTTCGCTGGCGTCGGCGACGAAGAGGACTTGGCCGCCGTCGTTGGCTGAGACCAGCATCAAGTCGCCGCTGGCCAGCATATCGCCGGCGGGGTTGAAGAAGCCGGTGGTGGCGGTTTGGGCGAGTTGGGCGCCGCGGGCGCGGTAGTGCCAGAGGGTGAAGCCTTGGGCGTAGGCGAGGACGGACAGGTTGCGGATGGCGAATTCCATGGGGAGGTTCCTGGACAAGGGTGGGGCGGCGCCGCCGACGGATGATCCGTGGAGCGGTTTGGCCGGGGATGAGGGGGGCGTGTGCGGTGGCGGGAGAGTATCGGGGGCTGGCCGGCGAGTCAAGGATGAATTTCTTTTGCTTCTCTGTTTTCCTATCACATGGTCGCAATAATGGATTTTTCGCGCAGTAGGACTTCTAACCGGGTGAGCGCCTCGGTCCACAGCGCGAGGTCCTTGATCTGTTTCGGGTGGGCGGGGTCGGGGGCGCGGCCGGCGTCGCCCCAGCGGCGGAGAACGCGGGCATGGGCCAGAGTGATGTCGCCGCGCTGATGCAGCAGGCTGATGGCGCGGATGATGTCGTCGGGATCGCAGGGGCGGGGGACTTTGACGAAGGTGTGTTCGTCGGGCGGGCGGGTCAGGCGCAGGGGGGCGAGGGTGTCCATGGGCAAGTTGCCTTCGGGGGGCAGGTTGGCTTCGGGCGCGCCGGCCTGGTCGGGGTTGATGGCGTTCGGGTTGCGGCGGGGGCGGTCGGCGGGATTGCGGTTGTTCGGGCGAGCACCGCCGTGGCGGGCGGAGAGGGCGTTGACGGTCCAGAACCAGGCCTGGGCGGCGTCGATGAAGGCGACGGCGCCGCAGGGCAGTTCGCGGCCGCGGACCGGCGGGCGGGCCACGGCGGGGCGGGGTGCCAGGCTCTGGACCGGGCGCAGCGGGAGGGTCAGGCGTTTGCGCGGCGAGACTCCGGGCTTGAGGGTCCCGGCCGGCTTGAGCGCCCCCGGCGCCCCGAGCCCTATCGGGGCGTTGCGGGGCACGCGGGGGCGGTCCGGCAGGGCCAGGATGCGGGTGGGCGAGAGGGGGCGGGAGAGGGTAAGTTGCTGCAAGGTCTTGCATCCTTTCGATGTTCGGAACATATTGTGAACATACAAGCAGGACAGCGGGACCGGTGCAAGCGATTTTTTCAGTTTTTTTCCTAGACGACTCGGGGAACATTCCTATAGAACAATTTCAGCCCGAGTCGCGCCCGAATCCACATGGGCAACCGCGCACATCAGGGCGGGAGAAATTGCGATGAAGCATGCCGATGTCTGGCGCGCACTTGATACCCTGGCCGCCGAAAACGGGCTATCCGCCTCGGGGCTGGCCAAGAGATCAGGGCTGGACGCCACCACATTCAACGTGTCCAAGCGGATCATGCCGGACGGGCGGCCGCGATGGCCGAGCACGGAAAGTGTGGCCAAGGCGCTGGCTGCCGTGGGAGCGGGGTTCGATGGTTTCGCCGCCCTGGTGCTGGGCGCGCGCACCCTGCCGGCGGGCGGGCGGTCGGTGGCGGCGCGGCGGTTGCCGTTGATCGGGCTGGCGCAGGCCGGCGGCGAAGGGTTCTTCGACGATGGCGGGTTTCCGGTGGGCGGGAGCTGGGACGAGGTCGGGCTGCCTGAAGTGGCCGATCCGCATGCCTATGCGCTGGAAATCAGCGGCGATTCGATGGAGCCGGTGTATCGCGACGGCGATATCGTGCTGGTGTCGCCGGCGGCACCGCTGCGGCGCGGGGACCGGGTGGTGGCGCGGACCGCAACCGGCGAAGTGATGGCCAAGGAACTGACCCGGCGCTCGGCGCGCAAGATTGAGCTTAAGAGCCTGAATGCGGCCTATCCCGACTACTCGTTCGACCTGTCGCAGGTGGTGTGGATGCACCGCATTGTGTGGGCGAGCCAGTAGAGGCGCTGACGCGGAGGAAGTAAGGCCAGGGCTCTGCCCTGGACCCGCTGGGGCCTGAGGCCCCAGACCCCCATCCGTTGAGCGCCTTCGGCAAAGCGGGGGCATCGAGGCCTTCATCAAGGTCTCGATGCCCCCGCTTTGCCGAAGGCGCTTATGAGTTGAGGTCCAGGGTCTCGGACCCTGGTGGGGTCTGGGGCAACGCCCCAGCCTTGCTTCCTTCGCGCCAGAGCTTCAGCCGGTTGCCAGCACGATGTCGAACACGATGCGGCGGGAGTCTGGGGCCTGGCCTGTGGTGGGGGGCAGGAGGGACATGGTCAGGGCTTCGGGGCGGCGGGCGCTGCTGAGGAACGGGTCGGTGGCGTTGTAGGGGTCGGCTTCGAAGTACATCTGGGTGACGAATTGCTCCAGCTTCGTGGTGACGCGGAAGTGGATGTGGGCGGGGCGCCAGGTGGTTGGGCTGGTTTGGTAGGGGACCGGCTTGATGGTGGTGAAGGCGTAGCGGCCGTCGGGGCCGGTGGTGGCGACCGCGAAGCCGTCGAAGTGGGGATCGAGGGGGACGTCGCTGGCGTCGCCGTGGTGGCGGTATCGGCCGCGGCTGTTGGCTTGCCAGATCTGGACTTCGGCGTTTTCGATCGGGGTGCCGTCCAGGCGGGTGATGGTGCCAGCGAGGTGCAGGACGAGGCCTTGGGCGCGGCCGCCATCGGTCAGGTCGCCGGAGGGGTCGGGGGTGCGATGGACGGGATAGAATGGGCCGAGGATCTGGTCCGGGGTGCGGCGCAGCAGGAAGTTCCCTGGATTGGCTTGGGTCTCGGTGTCTGTTGCGCTCATGTCAGCCTCCCTGTGTGCCCGGAACGGGGGGGTGCCCGGAACGGGGGTGCGCCCGGGTTGGCGGTGCGCTGGGTTGGGATAGCAGTTTTTACGCGCGGGATCACCCTTGATGGGCGCGGTTTTGCCGGGCTGGGGAATACCATTGCGATACGCGACGGGGTTTGGACACACTTTTTAACGCTTAACGATAAAATAACGCTGGATTTCCGTTGCGACCTACGGCAAATTCCCGACCATCGAAACGATGGAGATGGGGTGTAACCACCCGGTTCTGAACGCGTTTCGGCCGAACCGTCGCCGCAACCACAGAGGAGATTCAATCGTGGCAACCACTTTGACACCGGAACGATTGCTGGGAATTCTACGCGACACCATCGTGGGAACCGTCCGCCGCGACGGGCCGGATCTGTCGGCGCGCCAATTCGGGGTGTTTCTGATCACCTATCTTGAGGACGGGCCGCACACGGTGCGCGGCCTGGCGGCGCGGCTGGAGGTTTCCAAGCCGGCGATCACCCGCTCGCTCGACCGGCTGGCCGAGCTGGGGCTGGCCAAGCGGGCACCCGATCCGCGTGACCGGCGCTCAGTGCTGGTGACCCGCACGCGGCGCGGCAATGATTTCCTGGCCGATCTGCGCGGCTATCTGGCGGCCGCGGTCAAGCCGAAGCCGGCACGCGACGACGCCATCACCGCAGGCTAGAAAGGCTGGGCTCCGCCCAGACCCGCCAGGGGGCCAAGCCCCCTGGACCCTTAAATTATAAGGTCCAGGGGCTTGGCCCCTGGC
>CAMBRC010000089.1 GCA_945869965.1 Asaia bogorensis | reverse complement strand
TGTCGCGGATCTTCGAGAGCGGCAAAATGGGCAAGGATCGAACGCGAAAGGGGCTCGGCCATCGGAACCTCGCACAGTGAGGTCCTCTTTGAATCGTACTTCCGGCCGCGCCGGAATCTCCCCTACATCAGTTCAAGCGATTGCCCTGTGGGCTATGGCGCGCCGGTGATATCGGCCAGACGGTAGCCCTGGGCGAACAGCAGAGCGCGCAGGTTGGCGTGGCGGACTTGCGCGCGGGCCTGGGCGGCGACGATCGGCTTGGCGTGGTAGGCGACGCCGAGCCCGGCGGCGGCGAGCATTTGCAGGTCGTTGGCGCCGTCGCCGACCGTCAGCGTCGCCGACAGCTTGATCCCGCGCGCCGCGGCCAGCTCCTCCAGCGCCAACACCTTGGAAGTGGCATCCTGGATCGGCTCGCCGACCTCGCCGGTCAGCACCGCGCCGTCGTCGAGCAGGACGTTGGCACGATGGATGTCGAAGCCGACCAGCTCGGCCACCCGTCCGGTGAACCAGGTGAACCCGCCGGAGACCAGGGCGGTGGTGGCGTTGTGCGCCTTCATCGTCGCCACCAGCTCGCGCGCGCCAGGGGTCAGCTTCGTCTGTGCCCAGGTTTTTTCCAGCGCCTCGATGCCCAGGCCCTTCAGCATCGCCACGCGCTCGCGCAAGGCGGTGGCGAAATCAATTTGACCGTTCATGCTGCGCCGGGTGATGGCGGCAATTTGATCCTTGATCCCGGCATAGGCGGCGATTTCGTCCAGCGTTTCCGATGTCACGATGGTGCTGTCCATGTCGGCGATCAGCAGCGCCTTGCGCCGTCCGCGCGCCCTTGTGGTGATGGCATCCACCGGCGCATTGCCCAGGGCGGCGGCAATCACCGCGGGATCAGGCACCGCGCGACAAGGAATATCGACGGCCTCGCGCGGCGACAGGATCTCGGGCGCGGCACCCTGGATCGCATCGCGCACCCGGGCGATAACAGCATCGGACAAGGTCGTGGCGTCGCGATCAACGACAAGGGTCAATACATGCGTCATCCCGCCCGTATGCAGCCGGCCGAGGCATCGGGCAAGTGAGCGGGTTGCCACATGCCGTGCTGGTCGCCGGCCCCACCTGCTCCGGCAAATCCGCCCTCGCCCTCGCACTCGCCGAACAGCTTGGCGGCGTGGTGATCAACGCCGATTCGATGCAGGTCTATCGCGACCTACGCATCATCACCGCCCGCCCCACACCCGAAGAAGAAGCCCGGGCCCCGCACGCCCTCTACGGCATTCGCCCCGCCGCCGAGCCCGGCAACGCCGCCTGGTGGCGCGAAACAGCGCTGACCGCCATGGCCGAAGCCCAGGCCAACGGCCAACTCCCCATCCTCTGCGGCGGCACCGGGCTCTATTTCGCCGCCCTGGTCGACGGCATCTCGGACATCCCCGAATGCGGCGAGCCCGCCCGCGCCGAAGCCCGCTGGCTGCTGGCCGAACACGGCCCCACGGCGCTGCACGCCTCGCTCGCCAAGGTCGACCCCGCCACCGCCGCCCGCCTGCGCCCCAGCGACAGCCAGCGCGTCGCCCGCGCCTGGGAAGTCTGGCGTGGCACCGGCCGCGGCCTCGTCGCCTGGCAAACCCAGAAAGGCACCCCCGCCCCCTGGCGCTTTTCCGTCGTTCTCCTCGACCCACCCCGCGACGCCCTGCGCACCGCCATCGCCGGCCGCTTCACCGCCATGCTCGCCGCCGGCGCCCTGGCCGAAGTCCAGGCCCTGCTCGGGCAAAACCTCGACCCCGCCCTGCCCGCCATGCGCGCCCACGGCGTCCCCGAACTCGCCGCCCACCTGCGCGGCGACATGACCCTGGCCCAGGCAGCCCTGCGCGCCGAACAGGTCACCGGCCAGTACACCAAGCGCCAGGCCACCTGGTTCCGCCACAAACGCATGGCCGACCCCGCCCGGACGCATACAATACATGCGCGAATCGCCGATTTCACGCAATTTTCAGAAAGTGAACGGGCCGAAATCATCCGTTTTATTCGCATCCCCGCTTGACGCGCCCAGCCCCGCGGCCTTATGTCCCGCCCATGAGCCAGAACCAGACTGCCGAAAGCCCCTCCGACACCGCAGCGGGCGCCGAAATCCTCCTCCGCGCCCTCAAGGACCAGGGCGTAGAGGTCATCTTCGGCTATCCCGGCGGCGCGGTACTGCCGATCTACGACGCCATCTTCAACCAGAACGCCATCCGCCACATCCTGGTCCGCCACGAACAGGCCGCCGTCCACGCCGCCGAGGGCTATGCCCGCTCCACCGGCAAGGTCGGCGTCGTCCTGGTCACCTCCGGCCCCGGCGCCACCAACGCGGTCACCGGCCTGGTCGACGCCCTGATGGACAGCATCCCCGTCGTCTGCCTCACCGGCCAGGTCCCCACCCACCTGATCGGCAACGACGCCTTCCAGGAAGCCGACACCACCGGCATCACCCGTCCCGCCACCAAGCACAATTACCTGGTCAAGCGCAGCGAAGACCTCGCCCGCGTCGTCCACGAGGCGTTCTACGTCGCCCGCTCCGGCCGCCCCGGCCCCGTCCTGATCGACCTGCCGAAAGACATCCTGATCGGCCAGGCCCCCTACACCCCGGCCCCGCCGCCCGCGGCCGAACACCGCTCCTACCGCCCCATCACCACCCCCGATTCCGGCCAGATCGCCAAAGCCGTCGCGCTCCTAAAATCCGCCAAGCGCCCGATCATCTACACCGGCGGCGGCGTCATCAACGCCGGCCCCGCCGCCAGCGAAGCCCTGCGCACCCTGGTCCGCAAGACTGGCTACCCCTGCACCTCCACCCTGATGGGCCTCGGCGCCTACCCGGCGGGAGACCCGCTCTTCCTCGGCATGCTCGGCATGCACGGCACCTACGAAGCCAACTGGGCCATGCACGACTGCGACGTGATGCTGAACATCGGCGCCCGCTTCGATGACCGCGTCACCGGCCGCCTGAACGCCTTCTCGCCCAACTCCAAGAAGATCCACATCGACATCGACAGCTCCTCGATCAACAAGAGCGTCCCGGTCGAAATCCCCATCGTCGGCGACGCAGGGAAAGCCATCAACGCCATCCTCGCCGCCTGGGACGCCGACCCCACCGAGGTCGACCGCCCGGCCGTCACCGCCTGGTGGAAACAGATCGACGCCTGGCGCGGCATCGACTGCCTCCGCTTCACCCAGGACATGACCAAGGGCGCCATCATCAAGCCGCAATACGCCGTACAGCGCCTCTACGACATCACCCAGGAACTCCGCGCCAAATCCGGCCGCGAAACCTTCATCACCACCGAAGTCGGCCAGCACCAGATGTGGGCCGCGCAATACTTCGGCTTCGACGCCCCCAACCGCTGGATGACCTCCGGCGGCCTCGGCACCATGGGCTACGGCCTGCCCGCCGCCATGGGCGTCCAAATCGCCCACCCCGACGCCCTGGTCATCGACATCGCCGGCGAAGCCTCCATCCTGATGAACATCCAGGAGATGTCCACGCTCGCCCAATACCGCCTGCCGGTGAAGGTCTTCATCCTCAACAACCAATACATGGGCATGGTCCGCCAGTGGCAGGAACTCCTGCACGGTGGCCGCTACTCCGAATCCTACACCGAAGCCCTGCCCGACTTCGTCAAACTCGCCGACAGTTTTCATGGTGTCGGCCTGCGCGCCAAATCGGTCGATCAGCTCGACGACGTGATCCGCGAAATGATCGCGCTCGACCGCACCGTCATCGCCGACATCTGCGTCGACGAAAAAGAAAACTGCTTCCCGATGATCCCCTCCGGCGCCCCGCACAACGAAATGATCCTCGGCCCCGAACACGGCACCTCCCTTCAAATCGGCGGCGCCAAGTCCCTGACCGACGAGGGCCTGGCCCTGGTATAGCGCCCCGCGCCACGCCAGCCGCCCCCGCCCCCCGTCAGGATCACGCCACCATGTCCACCACCACGCCCCATCAGCGCTCGGCGATCATCTCCGTGCTGGTCGAAAACGAAGCCGGCATCCTCGCCCGCGTCATCGGCCTGTTCACCGGCCGCGGCTACAACATCGACAGCCTCACCGTCGCCCCGGTCGACCCCGCCCGCAACCACAGCCGCATCAACATCGTCACCTCCGGCACCGACATGGTGATCGAACAGATCAAGGCCCAGCTCGACCGCCTGGTCCAGGTCTACCGCATCGCCGACCTCTCCACCCAAGGCCCCCACGTCGCCCGCGAACTCGCCCTCATCAAGATGGTCAGCAAAGGCCCCGACCGCGTCGAAGCCCTGCGCCTCGCCGAAGCTTTTCGTGCACGCGTCATCGACGCCACCCTGGAAAGCCTGGTCTTCGAAATGACCGGCAACACCGAAAAACTCGACGCCTTCATCGACCTGATGCGCGGCCTCGGCCTCGCCGAAGTGTCCCGCACCGGCGTCGCCGCCATCGCCCGCGGCACAACGACGATCTAGAAGAACAGTCTTCTTTTTGTGAACAAAAAGAAGCAAAAAAACTTCATCCATTTACGCCCGTCATCCTGAACGCAGTGAAGGACCCACGCTTTCCTTTCTCAACCCATCATCCGCGCCCAACCATTCGCTCGCACCAAGTGAATAAAGTTTTTTTGCTTCTTTTTGTTCACAAAAAGAAGACTTCCTGACCGATGCCTTGCCCTTTCCTGACGTCCTGCTACAGCCACCCCGCCAAGAACCTGAAGGAACCCTCCCAATGCGCGTGTACTATGACCGCGACGCCGACGTGAACCTGATCAAGTCCAAGAACGTCGCCATCGTCGGCTTTGGCAGCCAGGGCCACGCCCATGCCAACAACCTCAAGGACAGCGGCTGCACCAGGCTCGTCGTCGCCCTGCGCGCCGGCTCGGCCGGCATCGCCAAGGCCGAGGCCGCCGGCCACAAGGTCATGGACCCCGCCGACGCCGCCAAATGGGCCGACATGGTCATGGTCCTCACCCCTGACGAAGGCCAGGGCGACCTCTACCGCGACAAGCTCCACGCCAACATGCGCCCCGGCGCGGCACTCGCCTTCGCCCACGGCCTGAACGTCCACTTCAACCTGCTCGACCCCCGCCCGGACATCGACGTGCTGATGATCGCCCCCAAGGGCCCCGGCCACACCGTGCGCAGCGAATACGTCCGCGGCGGCGGCGTCCCCTGCCTTATCGCCATCGACCAGAATCCCTCCGGCCAGGCCATGGACGTCGGCCTGTCCTACGCCAGCGCCATCGGCGGCGGCCGGGCGGGCATCATCGAGACCACCTTCAAGGAAGAGTGCGAAACCGATCTCTTCGGCGAACAGGTCGTGCTCTGCGGCGGCCTCGTCGAACTCATCCGCGCCGGCTACGAAACCTTGGTCGAAGCCGGATACGCCCCGGAAATGGCCTATTTCGAGTGCCTGCACGAAGTGAAGCTGATCGTCGACCTGATCTACGAAGGCGGCATCGCCAACATGAACTACTCGATCTCCAACACCGCCGAATACGGCGAATACGTGACGGGACCGCGCATCATCACGTCGGAAACCAAGGCCGAAATGAAGCGCGTGCTGGAAGACATCCAATCCGGCCGCTTCGCCCGCGACTGGATGCTGGAAAACAAGGTCAACCAGGCCAACTTCAAAGCCACCCGCCGCCGCAACGCCGCCCACCCGATCGAGGAAGTCGGCGCCAAGCTCCGCGCCATGATGCCCTGGATCGCCCAGAACGCTTTGGTGGACAAGGCCAAGAACTAAAGAAGAATCTTCTTTTTGTGAACAAAAAGAAGCAAAAAAACTTCTTCCATTTGCCAAGACCAACGAACCTTCCCTCCTCCCGCTTGCGGGGGGAGCCGGAGGGGGGGCATCCCCCCAGCCGGCAAGCTTCTCACTGCGATCGCCCTGCCCGGCGGGACAGAGGTCAGTTTCTGGGGGTGACGTGAACGCTCGCCGAAACTACCTGCCCCATATCGACGGCTTGCGCGCCATCGCCGTGCTGGCAGTGATCGTATTCCACATGAATCCGCACCTCCTGCCGGGCGGGTTTGTCGGCGTCGACATCTTCTTCGTCATTTCCGGATACGTCGTCAGCCGATCGGTGAGCCACCTGGGCCCGGTCTCGCTGTGGAATTTCGTCACCGAATTCTATGCCCGGCGCATGATACGCATCGCCCCGGCCCTGTGCGTCTGCCTGCTGGTGACGACATTGGCCACCGTCTTTTTCGTGCCCTACGCCTGGCTCAGCGCCACCACCCAGCGCACCGGCATGGCGGCGTTCTTCGGGCTGAGCAACTTCGTGCTCGCCGACACCGCCGGCGACTACTTCGCGCCACGCGCCGAACTGAACACCTTCACCCACACCTGGTCGCTCGGCGTGGAGGAGCAATACTATCTGGTCTTTCCCTTCCTGTTCATCCTCTGGCTGCGCCACCGATCATCACTCTCGACCGGACTGGTCGCCGCCCTGGCCGCGATCTCGCTGGTTCTGGCCATCCTGACGACCCCGACCCAGCCGGACCGGGCGTTCTTCCTGATCTTCTACCGGTTCTGGGAATTGGCCGCCGGCGCGCTGCTGTTCCAACTGTTCGAGGAACGCCCGGTTTCCACTGGCGCCCGCGCCGGAGCAATCCTCTCGCTCGCGGCGGTCGCCGTAGCGCTGTTTGTCGTCGCGCCGCGTTCCACGCCATTTCCGGGCGCGATCCTGCCGGTGTTCGGCACCGTCGGCGCGCTGCTGTTCCTGCGCACTCTTCCGCCATCGCAATGGCTGCCACGCCTGCTGAGCCACCCCGTGCCGGCGTACATCGGCCGGATCTCGTTTTCGCTGTATCTCTGGCACTGGCCGATCTTCGTGCTGTTCCGCTGGACCGTGGGGCTGGAACCCTTGCTCCACACCGCCGTCGCGCTGGCGCTGACCTTCGGCGCGGCGGCGCTGTCATACCGCCTGGTCGAGACGCCGCCCCGTCGGGCGCCATATGTCGCGGCACTGCCCCGCATCGCGGTGATCGGCATCGGCGCGGTCGCAGTCGCGGCGAGCTGGGGTACGGCCTCGGCGATGTGGGCAACGCGGGCGACGATCTCGCTGTCAGTGGTGAACCGCAACACACTCGACTGGCACGGCGATGGCATCGTGAAACCGCTGGGCGACTGCCGAGTGGTCACGCAGCGCATCGCGCTGCCGGGTTGGACCGGCCGGAGCATCACCCGGACCGGGTGCGACCTGCCGGCTACCTCCGCCCGGCGCGTCTTCGTGATCGGCGATTCCCATGCCAGCGCCTATGACGTGATGCTGCGGCAACTCGTCATGAGCACCGGCGCCACCGTCGAGCTGCACGCGGCCGGCGGCTGCGGGGTACTGAGCCTGTTCCACCAGGAGACGAGTGCCTGTCGCGCCTTCCGGGACGCCGCAGTCGCACGCGTGCTCTCGATGGCGGCACCAGGGGACGTGCTGTTCCTGCCGGCGCTGCGGCTGCCACGACTGGCCGAGCAATTCTCCCTGTCCGACGAAGCCGCCGCACTGGCGTCGGTCGGTTCCCCTGCCATCGCGGCATTGCGGCTGCAACAAGCCGCAGACTTCGCCCCGGTGCTTGCCAGCCTGGCGGCACGCCAGGCCGTTGTGGTGCTGGAGGCTCCCAAGCCGGTGTTCCGCGCGCCGGCCTTCCGCTGCATGGACTGGTTCAATCGCGCCAATCCGATCTGCATCGGCGGCACAACCATCCCGCGCGCAACGATCGACCAGTTGCGTGCGCCGGTGCTGGAGGTGTTTTCGCGCCTGGCCGGGCCGAACCTGCGAATCTGGGACCCGCTGCCGATCCTGTGCCCCGAGGCCGAGTGCTCGCTGCTGCGAGGAGATCGGCCGCTGTTCTTCGATGCCGATCATTTGAGCGGCTTCGGCAACGCGGTGCTGGCGCCGTCATTTGAAGGGCTGCTGGCGGAGTTGAGACAAAAAAGGGAATAGGGAAGCGAGGCAACGAGAGCTCCTGCCTGTTTTGAACAAGACCTGTCGCCCCTCTCATGCTACCATCCCCCGCCCAAGCGACAGGAGGCTCCCACGACCCAGGACCATCTCGACCCGCGCTACTGCTTTTGAGCCCCTGAGCAAGCGCCGGAGGGGATTTCAACTCGGAAACCCAGGTCAAGCGTGGTTTGCGCGTGGTCCACGGCGACAAGGAACTGGTCGAGAAACTCGGCCGTAATGACCCCTGCCCCTGCGGCTCCGGCCATCGGTTTCAAGCGCTGCTGCCTGACCGCGCAGAGCTTCGCCGCCACCATGCGAGACGACTACCACCGCGACTGAGCGTGTCCGGCCGCCGTCGCCCGACCCACGGTCGAGCGATGGCGGCCACGGCGCGAGCTACATCCAGTAGCTCGGCACGTTGTAGAACGAGTCGACCTTGCGGCCGTATTCCGGCGTCCAGTTGAAGCCATCGTTGTTATCGTAGGTCGGCGCGCCCTCAAGCTTCTGCTTGTCGAGATCAACGACATACCCGTCCTGGCTGGTGTCGTAGGTCAGCGTCGCCCAGGGCAGCGGGTGGTAGCTCTCGCCCATGCCGAGAAAGCCGCCGAACGACATCACCGCGTAGATCGCCTTACCGCTGACTTTGTCCATCATGATGTCCTCGATGCTGCCGAGGTGCTCGCCGGCGCGGTTATAGACATTGGTCCCCATCACCTTCTCGGCGGCAATCAGATTTCCGGTGGTGATTGAAGTTGCGTCCGCCATGATGAAGCTCCTTTGCCAGGTCTGTTGATCCAATGACCTGATATCCCCGATTAATACTTTCGGTGTTTCCGCCGGTAGCGTCGGAAACTACTCGACTACCGACGTATGTTCGTTGATCCGGCCAGCAATCTCGACGATCTTCTGGCCGATCGCCTCGGGCGACAGAATGAAATCGATGCAGCCGGTCGCGATGGCGGACTCCGGCATGTCGGGATGCGCCGCGGTTTGCGGACGCTGCGCGATTGTGATTCCGCCCGCCTCACGGATGGCACTCAGCGCTTCGGCGCCGTCGCCGTCGTAGCCCGACACGATGACGGCGATCACCGGCCCGCGCCAGTTTTCGGCCAGGGAACGCAGGAACACCGTGATCACGTCGGACCAGCCGCCGGGCTTGGAGATCGGTCGCAGCACGAACTCCCCCCCGTCAATGTGCAGGTCGCGCCTTGCCGGGATGATGAAAACCTCGTTTGGCCGGAGCAGCAGCCCTTCGGAGATGAGGCTGACCGGCATCCCGGTGTAGCGAGGCAGGACCTCGTGCAGCATCGTTGCCAAGGTGCGGACGTGGTTGACGATGACGACGGCCGCCCCGGTGTCATTCGGCAGATACTGCAACAGCCGGATATAGGCGTCCAGCCCGCCGGCGGATCCGCCGACGCACACCACCGGAAACCCGCCTTGTCCCGGTGCCCGGCCGGCCGCTATTTGTTCATGGCTGTTTCGCGGCATCGACACCTCGTTGTCGGCGCGGTCGGATCATCGCCGCACGATCGCGCCCTCTAAAGCGCGGGCGCCGACCCGCCCAGCGACGGAAATCACTTATGCCGGGCGATCTGGCGATATTTTTTCCTTGCAGCTGCCGCTGCACCGTGTTAGGAACGTATCATGAACATCAACCCGCCGGCGCAAACGGAAATGGCCCCGTCCGAACTGACCCAGCAGCTTGACACCATCCTTGCGTCCGTACTCCTGCTGATCGCCGCCCAGTTCCGCATCCTCGGCATCATCACCGTCCCGCTCTGGAACCGCATCTCCCGCTCGCGCCAGCGCCTCGCCCGCCTGCTCGCCCATCTCGCCGCCGGCCGCCTGCCGCGCATCCGCCCGCCCGATAACCGCCCGCGCCCCGACGCGCCACGTACAGAGCCGAACGGCGCCCCCGCCATGCCCATTCCCCGCCCTCTGCTCTGGCTGGTGATCAAGCTGGGCTATCACGCCGCCGGCTACGGCAGCCAGCTCAACCATTTGCTGCAAACCCCCGGCGTCGCCGAAACCCTGGCCGCCTCCCCCGGCGCCGTGCGCACCCTGCGCCCGATCTGCCGCATGCTGGGCGTTGACCTGCCGACGGCCCTGCAATTGCCGCCACGCCCTAAAAAGCCGCGCGCCAAAAAACCTCAACCGGCAAAGCCGGCCCCCGAGCCGCCCGCGCACAAAATGCACGCCGAACCCGGCTGGTCCCCCAACCTCCCGCTGGCGCCGCAAAGCAAGCCGCGCCCGCTGCCCTTCCTGCCCCCGTTCGTCAAATTTCGACGAACCGGGAACGCCTAGCCGAGCCGCGGTTTATTCATTCCGATATCAAAATAATTACCATCACCCCGGCAGCCGCAGCACGTTCTTGGCCAGGATATTGCGCTGGATCTCATTCGACCCGCCATAGATCGTCGAAGGCCGCGCCTGCAAAAACAATCCCGATGGGTTCAGCTCACGATTCCCCTCCATCGGCTCCAGCAACCCGGCATTCTCGCCTGCCACATCCATCATCGTGTCGGTGATCTTCTGGAACAGCTCGGTCTGGATCACCTTCAGCATCGAGACATCCGGCCCCAGCTCCTCGCCGCGCCGCACCACATCGACGTAGGTCGCGTGCAACGACTTCAGATCGGCAATCTCCAGCCGCAGCCGCGTATAGCGCTCAACAAAATCCGGCTCCTCGCTCACCCCCATCCGCTCCGCCAGCGTCTTCAGCCGGTCCAAGGCGTACTGCGAAAGCTTCGCCGAGCCGAGATAGATCCGCTCATGCCCCAACAGCGACTTGGCCATCGTCCAGCCCTGGTTGACCGCGCCCACCGTCCACTTGCGCGGCACCCGCACATTGTCGAAGAACACCTCGCAGAACTCGTCATGCAGATCGATCGTCCAGATCGGCCGAACGGTAATCCCCGGCAAATCCATCGGCACCAGCAGAAACGAAATCCCCTCCTGCTTCTTGGCGTTCTTGTCGGTCCGCACCAGCAGAAAAATCCAGTTGGCGTCATTTGCCAGCGTGGTCCAGATCTTCGACCCATTGATGATCCAGTCCTCGCCATCCGCCACCGCCTCGGTGCGCAACGACGCCAGGTCCGATCCCGCATTCGGCTCGCTATACCCCTGGCACCAGATATGCTCGCCGGCCAGGATCTTCGGCAAAAAGAAGTCCCGCTGCGCCGGCGTCCCATGCGCGATCAGCAGCGGCCCCACCATCAAAATCCCATGGTCATTGGTCCGCGCCACCCCATGGCGCTCATACTCCTCGACCATGATGATCTGCTTGCCGGCGGACAGCCCCATGCCGCCATGCTCGCGCGGCCAGGACGGACACAGCCAACCCTGCTCGGCCAGCTTGAAGTACCAGACATTGCAGTCGCGCCAATGCAGCCGCTTCGGCGGGTTGCGCAGCTCCTCTGGATAGTTCGCCTCAATCCAGCCGCGCACCAGCACGCGGAAACTGTCGTCGTCCAGCAGATTGAGGTCCTCGACTTGCACGACCGCATCCATCGTCAGACTCCCTTGAACACCGGCTTACGCTTGCCCAGAAACGCCGCCTTGCCCTCGGCGTGGTCCGCAGTCATGAACAGCGCTGCCTGCCCCGTCCGCTCCCACTCCAGCGCCTCGACCAGGCCACGCATCAGGATTGAGCGGGTCATCGCAATCGCCTGCGGCGCCCCTTCGGCCAACTTGCGCGCCCGCACCAAGGCGTGCTCCAGCGCCGTGCCATCGGGCACCACCTGGTCCACCAGCCCGATCCGCAACGCCTCGGCGGAATCGACGGGCTCGGCCGAAAGAAACATGTTCCGCGCCCGCCCCTCGCCAATCCGCCGTGGCAGGGTGTGCAGCAAGCCGTAGTCCGGGATCAGCCCGATGCGCACGAACGGGGTGACAAACCGCGCCCCCTCGGCGGCCACCACGGTATCGCAGCCAATCGCCAGCCCCACCGCCGCCCCGGCCGCCCAACCCTCGACGGCGGCGACAAACGGCTTGGCGCTTTCAAGTTGCAGCCGCACCAGCTTGTGGGTCAGCCGGAACCGCTCGCGCCCGGCGCCGAAATCCGCCACGTCCATGCCGGTGATATCGCCGCCGCCACAGAACTGCCCGCCCGCGCCGGTGATCACTACGGCGCGGATCGTCGCATCACCCTCGGCCGCCTCCAGCGCCTCGATGAAGCGATGCCGCATGTCCATCGACAACGCATTGCGCCGGGCAGGTTCGTTCATGGTCAGAACCAGCGTGGCCCCGTCGCGCGCGATGTCGAGCATCAGGCTTCGTCGCCATCCACCGCGAGCGCCGCAAAGCGTCCGCGATGCAGCCCGGCCGAACCGTACAGGTTGGCCAGCACCATCGCCTTGCGCAGGAACAACCCGGGATCGGCCTCGTCGGTATAGCCGATGCCGCCATGCAGCTGGATCGCCTGCCGGCAGACCAGCATGCCGGATTCGCTCGCACGCGCCTTCGCGCGGGAAACCGCGGCGAGGCGGGCCGCACCGGTCAGGCCGCCATCGAGCGCGGCAGCGACACTCTCGACACTGGCGCGCGACAGCGAGACCTGGATCTTCAGATCGGCCGCCCGGTGCTGCAACGCCTGGAAGCTGCCGATCGGCTTGCCAAATTGCACCCGGGTCTTGAGGTAGTCGATGGTCATCGCGAAGACGCGGTCCATCGCGCCGAGCAGGTAGGCGGCGGTGGCCAGGCTCGCCTCCTCCAGCGCCGCCGCCATGTCGCCGGCAACCGGGACACACGGCGCGTCGGTCAGCGACAAGGTGCCGAAATTGCCGCCATCCTGGGTCCGCTCGGTGACCAGGGATACGCCGGGGGCGTTCCGCTCGACCAATGCCAGCCCGTCGCGGCCGGAGACCAGAAAGGCATCGGCACCGGCGGCCATCGGCACGAACACTTTCCGCCCGTTGGCGCGCCCGCCCGCCACCGTGGTGTCGCCAGCGGTATCGAGCGTGTTGGCGCGCTCCTGCCAGGCCGGGATCACCACGAGTTCGCCGGACAGGATGCGGCCGATATGTGGCGTGCCGGCCAGGATGCGGGCCGCCATCGCCACCGGGATCAGCGGCTCCGGCGCCAACGCAGCGCCCATCTCCTCGGCGATGGCGCAATACTCCGCCATGCCGAGTGCCGAGCCGCCCGCCTCTTCCGGCAGGCGCAGTCCGGGCCAGCCCATCTCGCACATCTGCGCCCAGACGCCGCGGTCGAAGCCGGGGTCGTTGAAGCGCAGGGCGCGGATACGGCGCAGATCGCCGGTGCGCGGGGCAAGGCCCGCGGCGCTGTCGCGGATTAGCCGGACGCTCTCGGCCCTGTCATCGGTCGCGGCACTCATTGGCTTACTCTCAGGCTGGCAGGTGAAGTTCGGCTTCGGACTGCGCCCGGGCCTGTTCGAGGGTGACGCCGGGGGCCAGCTCGACCACCACGAAGCCGCGATCGGTCACGTCGAACACGCCGAGATTGGTGATCACGCGCTTGACCGCGCCCAGCGCCGTCAGCGGATAGGTGCACTTCTTGACCAGCTTCTTGCCGCCGGACTTGGTGGTGTGGTCCATGATGACCCACAGGCGCTTGGCCCCCGCGGCGAGATCCATCGCACCGCCGACGGCGGGGGCCGCGTCGTTGTCGCTGGTGGCCCAGTTGGCGATGTCGCCGTTATCGGCCACTTCGAAGGCGCCGAGCACGCACAGGTCGAGATGCCCGCCGCGGATCATCGCGAAGCTGTCGGCGTGGTGCACAAAGCTCCCGCCGGGGCGCAGGGTGACGTGCTGCTTGCCGGCGTTGATCAGCCAGGGATCACGCTCGGCTTCCGGCGGCTTCGGGCCCATGCCGAGCACGCCGTTCTCCGAGTGGAAAACCACCTCGCGGTCGAGCGGCACATAATCGGCGATCCCTGTCGGCATGCCGATGCCGAGGTTGACGTACCAGCCCTCGGGGATGTCCTGGGCGGCGCGCTCGGCCATCTGCAGGCGGTCCCAGCCCTTGGCGGCTACTTTCGCGTCCATCTGCGGTGTCTCCTGTGGAAGGAAGGGTGGAAGGAAGAATCTTCTTTTTGTGAACAAAAAGAAGCAAAAAAACTTTATCCGTTAAGCAAGTGGATAAAAGTTTTTTGGTTCTTTTTTTCAAAAAAGAACATGCTTGCTTCCTAGAACGGCGGATCGCCGTAAGGGATGTGAATAACCCGATCAACATACAGCCCAGGGCACATCACGTGCTGCGGGTCGATCGCGCCGAGTTCGACGATGTGCTGGCTCTGCACGATGGTGATGTCCGCCGCGGTGGCCATCACCGGGTTGAAGTTGCGGCCCGCCAGTTTGAAGGTCAGGTTGCCCCAGCGATCGGCTTCCCACGCCTCGACCAACGCGATATCGCCGCGCAGCGCGTATTCGAGGACCATCATCCGGCCGTTGATCTCGCGGACTTCCTTGCCCTCGGCCATCTTGGTGCCGACACCGGTGGGGGTGAAGAAGGCACCGACACCGGCCCCGGCGGCGCGAATGCGCTCGGCCATGGTGCCCTGGGGGACGATCTCCAGCTCGATCTTGCCGGCCCGGTACAGCTCCTCGAAGATAGTCGAGTTGCTGCGCGGGAACGAGCAGACGAGGCGGCGGACCTGGCCGTGTTCCATCAGCGCGGTGAGGCCGGTGGTGCCGCCGCCGGCGTTGTTGGCGACGACGGTGAGGTCCTTGACGCCGAGTTCGATCAGCGCGTCGACTAGGTTGTTCGGCTGGCCGACCAGGCCGAAGCCGCCCAGCAGCACCGTCATGCCGTCCTTCACCCCGGCCATGGCGTCGGCCATGGTCTGGACGATCTTGTTGATCATGCCGTCGTCATCCTGTTGCTATGCGTCATCACTATTCTCCCAGCTCGATCACCGCGTCCACCGCGAAGGCACCCTGGCCCTCGGGCATGGCGAAGACCGGATTGAGGTCAATGCCTTGGAGCCGCTCACCGGCCTGGTGGGCGAAAACCGACAGGCGCGACAGAGTCGCGGCCAGTGCCGCGATGTCGGTCGGTGGCCGGCCGCGCGCGCCGAGCAGCAGCGGCGCGCCCTTGATCGAGCGGATCATCTGCTCGGCCACGTCGACGCCGAAGGGGCAGCGGCGGAACACCACGTCCTTGAGGATTTCGACGAAGATGCCGCCGAGGCCGAACATCGCGACGGGGCCGAAAACCGGGTCGCGGTGGATACCCATGATGCACTCGACGCCGCCCTTGAGCTGCTTGGCGACCAGCACACCTTCGAGCCGGGCGCCGGCGACGGCGCCGCCGCGCTGCATCAGGGTGGCGAAGCCCGCCCGCACCGCCTCGGCGCTGTCGATATCGAGCAGTACGCCGCCGATCTCGCTCTTGTGGACGATATCGGGCGACAGGATTTTCATCACGACCGGGAAGCCGAATTTTGCCGCCGCCGCGACCGCGTCCTCGACGTTGGCGCAGGCCGCTTCGGGGGCAGCGGCGATGCCGGCTTCGCCGAGCAGGCGCTTGGCGTCGGCCTCGCTCGGGGTGGTGGCCGGCAGGGCGAGCATCGGCACCACGGGCGGGGCCATTGGCGGCGGTGCGGCAAAGGCGTCACCGAAGCGGCCCATGGCGTGGATGGCGATGGTGGCGCGGGTGGGATCGCCGATCACGACGAGCCCGTCCTGTTCGTATTGCGCCTCGATCTCGCGCGGGGCGAGCACCGAGAGCACCCAGAGCCGGCCGGGGTGGCGCGCCTGGACCGGGCCGAGGGTGGCGCGCAGGCGTTCAACGTTGGTCTTGGTAGCGCCGGCCTGCGACCAGAAGGCGAGGATCGAGGAATAGCCGCCATCGGCGACGATGGATTCGGCGAAGTCGTTGAGTGCCGTGGGGATGTTGGAGACTTGGGCGGTGCAGTCGACCGGGTTGCGCGGGCTGGAGAACGGAATGATGGCGCGCAGCTTGTCCTGGGCGTGCTGCGGCATTTCCGGCATCGGCAGGCCGATCTGTTCGGCGACGTCCGAGATCAGCACGCCGGCGCCGCCGCTGACGGTGAAGACGCCGAGCGTGTTGCCGACGGGATAGATGCGGCGCGAGGCGGTGACCGCGATGTCGATCATCTCCTCGGTGGTGCGGGCGCGGACCACGCCGAATTCGGCCAGCACCGCGTCGGTCACCGCATCATCGCCGGCGATCGAGGCGGTGTGGGATTTCGCGGCTGCACCGCCGAGCGCGCTGCGGCCGACCTTCATCATGACGATCGGCTTGCGCGCGGCGCGGGCGGCGGTCAGGGCGGCGATGAAGCTTTCGGACTCGCGGATGCCCTCGGCATAGGCGGCGATGACGTCGGTCTCGGGGTCCTCGACCATCCAGCCGATGACGTCACCGATGGTGACGTCGGCCTCGTTGCCGGTGGTGACGCAGATGCCGGTGCCGATGCCGCGGTCGCGCATGGCGGCGAAGACATGGGTCCCGTATGCGCCGGACTGGCTGGCGATGCCGATGCGGCCGGGGATCGGCCAGCCGCCCTCGAAGGCGGCGGTGAAGGTGGGGTAGAAATTGCTGCGCCGGTTGAACAGGCCGAGGCAGTTCGGACCGAGCAGGCGCATGCCGGCGGCCTTGGCAATGGCCACCATGCGCGCCTGTTCGGCGGCACCGGCATCATCGACCTCGGCGAAGCCGGCCGACAGGACGATGGTGTTCTTGACGCCCGCGGTGGCGAGGTCCTGGACCGCCTGGACGGCAATCTCGGCGGCGACGGCGACGATGCCGACGTCGGGGACTTCGGGCAGCGACTTCACGTCGGGATAGGCCTTGAGACCCTGGACCTCGCTACGTCGAGGGTTCACCGGATAGAGCCGGCCGGCGAAATTCTGGGCCAGCATATAGGCGATCGGGCGGCCGCCGATGCGGGTGGCGTCGGCCGAGGCGCCAAGCATGGCCACCGATTGCGGGGCGAGCATGCCGGTCAGGCTGGCGAAGCGGGCCTGGCTGTTGGTTGTCATGGTGGTCGCTCTCCCGGTGCAGCCTGGCGCCAACGGGCCGGCCGCAAGCGCCGCGATCATGGCGCCGGCGGCGGATGGCTGCAACCCGGCGCGGGCAAGATCCCGCCGCAGTCAGCCGGGTGACGCTACGATTGCGCGTCCGGCGAGAGCACGATGCAGGCGCCGCGGCTGCGTGCCAGCTTTTCGCAGGCCTGCATCGCCGCTTCGCGCGACAGGCCGGCGAGGCGGGCGCGATACAGGGTGGAGCTGCCGGTGCGGGCCACGCCGACGGCGGGGCGGGCGCTGGCGAGGACATCGCGCGCCTGGCCACGGGCGGCCTCGGCGGCAGCGCGGGCCAGACCTTCGCTGGCGAAGGCGCCAACCTGAATCGCCCAGGGGCCGGAGGTGCCGGACGCGACGGGGCGGGCGGCGAGGCTGCCGGCGACGGCGGGCGAGATGAGCGAGAAGCCGCGCGCGGCGGCGGGCGGCGGGACCATCGCCACGGCCATCGGGCGCGGTGCTGCTGCAAAGGCGGGCGGGGCCGGCGGCGGCAGGTTGGTTGCCATGACCGTTGCGTCGGCCCGCTCGATGCGGCCGGGGGTTGCCTGGGCCAAGGCCACCGGCGCCGGCTGGCCGCCGCGCGGGTAGCGCGGGCCGGCGGGAATATCGGACGGGATCTGGTACATCGCCAGCACGGCGGCATCGGACTCGCGCTGCGGGCGGTGGTCGGCGATGTTCGGCGCGATCTTGGCGACGTAGCGCCGGGTTTCGTTCGGCAGGCCGCGGTTGCGGATGGCGTAATCCTCGAAGCGGCGCGGCCCGGCATTGTAGGCGGCCAGGAAGCCCGGCGCGCCATACAGGTCGTACATCTCGCGGATATAGGCGGTGCCGGCCATGATGTTGTCGTGCGGGTGGAAGGGGTCGTCATCCAGGTTATGGCGTGCCCGCAGCTCCTCGTAGGTGCCCGGCATCACCTGCATCAGCCCCATGGCGCCGGCGCCGGAGGTGGTGAGGCGGCCGCCCTGATACATCTGGCCACCGGATTCAACACGCATGACCTCGCGGATCCAGCGCTCCGGCACGTCGAACCTGGCCGAGGCTTTGGAAATATACGGGCCCCAGGGATCGCTCGGCGGACCCGGCGGGGCATAGTCGCCGCGCGCCCGGGCGGCATACTCGCTGGAGGTGCGCGACACATGGGTCTTGGACGAGGAACACGCCGCCAGCATGCCAACAGCCGCAAGGCATAGCGTCAGCCGCAAGATCGCCGGAGACAAGCTAGGGAACGGCATACGGCACGATCTCCGACACAGGCGCCCGGGAAGCCGGGCCAATGGGACCGGGTGCCTGGAGGCTTCCGTTAAGCGTCAACCACAGCAAACCTAGCTAAGTCCTTATCCCAAGCCCTCCTTGAAGGCAAGCTTGTGAACGCCCTCTTGCCGCCGCAAATGCCCGGCAGAAGATGCGCAGCAGTACCGATCGTGATACACGAAACCGCCGCAGAGGAGACCGAAGATGGCCATAGTGACCCGCTCCCTGATCCCTTTACTCGGCCTGGTGGCGCTCCTGGGCGTCAGCGCCTGCGCCCCGCGCAACACCAACACCACTTATACCGGCGCCGATATCGGCCGGTCGGCGCAGGTGAGCTACGGCGTCATTGTCTCGATGCGGCCGGTCACCATCCAGGGCGGCCAGTCCGGCGTCGGCACCTTCGGCGGCGCGGCGGCGGGCGCCACCGCCGGCAGCTTCATCGGCGGCGACCCGCGCATGCGTATCCTGGGCGCGATCGGCGGCGCCATCATCGGCGGCCTGGCCGGCAGCGCCGCCGAGGGCTCACTCAGCACCGGACAGGCGATGGAATTCATCATCCGCGAAGACAGCGGCCAAACCGTCTCGGTGGTGCAAACCAACGAAGAAAGCTTCCAACCGAACGAACGCATCGTGCTGACCCGCGGTGCGCGCACCCGCATTGCCCGCGCGACCGGGTAGGGAGGCAAGGCCAGGGGCTTTGCCCCTGGACCCCACCAGGGGTCCGAGACCCCTGGACCCTCAACCATAAGCGCCTTCGGCTAAGGGGGGCGTCGAGGCCTTGATGAAGGCCTAGCAGCCTGTCGGACTTAACGCGACGCGGAAGCAGTCGGTAGAATTGTTGCATCGCTTCGCCGTTTTTGCTGTTTGGATATCTGC
>CAMBRC010000088.1 GCA_945869965.1 Asaia bogorensis | reverse complement strand
GCTGGCCTGGCTGAACCGCTGTCGCCGTTTGGCAAAGGACTTCGAGAATCTGACACGAATGGCGGTGGCGTTCATCCGAGTGGCATCAATCCGCCTCATGCTGCGAAGACTATGCAATCAGGTATGAACCTTCCGGACGGACACTTAGGATTCATCGTGGCTGTGGGACATGTTTGATGTCAATCATCATTGACGCGCCACATCCTTGGCGCGCAACGATACCGGACGACGTCGACAGAGGACCTCTGAACCATGCTATCCTCTCATCATGCCAACTCGCCCCCTCATTGAAGCGACAACCCGCGCCGCCACTTCCCCCGCCACCGAATTCGATGTGGAGTTGGCCGCTGGCGCCGGAGAAATCGAGGCTGGCCTCACCGTCGGCACCTACCACCCCACCGCCGCTGAACTCGCCGGCATCGACCGAGGCCTAGCCGACGCCCGCGCCGGCCGCTTCGCCACCGCCAAACAAGTCGCCGCCGTCTTCGCCCGCTACCGCCGCGCCTGAGGCCCGCCCGCCTCGGCCTCGACCCGCGCCCAATCCTCCCCTACACCACCACCCAACCCGCCAGGAGCACCCCAACTCCCGGCCCAATTCTTGCATGCCACCCCAAGCCCGCCCCCTCCAAGGACCCAGCCCCATGCGCCTCGGCGTCTTCCTCTTCCACGAATCCCGCAACCCCGGCCTTGACGCCCAGACCATCCACGAGGCCGTCGCCGAGGCACAGCTTGCCGAAAAACTGGGCATGGACGCCGTCTTCCTCGCCGAGCACCACTTCGACGGCAACTGCGTTTACGTCGACCCCCCCGCCTTCGCCGCCGCCCTCTCCATGGCCACCACCCGGATCAAAATCGGCTTCGCCGTCCTGCAAACCTCGCTCTACCACCCGCTGCGCATGGCCGAGCAGATCTCCCTCATCGACAACCTCTCCCGCGGCCGCCTCATCGTCGGCCTCGGCCGCGGCAGCCTGGTCAACACCCACGAATACAGCGGCTACGAAATCGACCCCGCCTCCGCCCAGGAACGCTTCGAGGAAATCGAAAAAATCCTGATCCAATGCTGGACCCAGGAAAAAGTCATCCACGAAGGCAAATACTGGAACTTCGAAATCCCGATGCTCCGCCCGCGCCCCTACACCAAGCCATACCCGCAAATCCTGCGCTCCGTCGCTTCCGAAACCTCGCTAGCCGCCCAGGCCCGCCAAGGCCGCCCCGTCCTCATGGCCGCCGCCACCGCCCGCGGCGCCGCCCGCAACATCGACATCTACCGCACCGCCGCTGCCGAAGCCGGCCTCACCCCCGAACAGATCGACCACGCCATCGGCCAATCCTGGGTCGCCCGCACCGTCGTCCTCGCCCCCACCGACGCCGAAGCCCATGACATCGGCCTGCCCTATTTCCACCAAATGCAAACCTATCGCGCCGCCCAAAGCACCGCCTTCGAAGCCCTCGCCGCCAAGCGCAACGCCGCCCCCCACCCCCCCGTCCTCTGCGGCTCCCCCGCCTCGATGCTGGAAGACTTCACCAGCCTCCAAGCCACCGGCATCGGCGGCGTCATGGTCCGCTTCCGCACCGGCCCCATGCCCGCCGAATTCTCCACCCGCGCCCTCAACCTCTTCATGTCCGACATCGCCCCCCACCTCCGCCAACCCGCCCTAACCCCCGCCTAAACCCCAATTCTCCCCCCCGCGCTTGGGCGCGGGGGGGAGGTGAGCCGCGAAGCGGATCGACGAGGCGGGCTCTCCCTAAAGCCACCCCAAACGAAAAAATTCTTGCACCCATCCCCCGCCCGTCGTATAGAACATATCACGAACAACAAGGCAGCCACAACCCCGCGCGCGAAAGGACGCACCGACCCATGATCCCCGCCGCGCGCGACGTCTCTGCCCGCCTGACCACCATCCTGTACGCCGTCACCCAGCTCATCTTCGCCCGCACCCACGTCTTCGCCGCGCTGGCCATCCCGCTGCACAACCGCATCGTGGCAGCCTCCCGCCGCCTAGCCACAATCCTAACGCGCCTCGCCGAAGGAAAATTCCGCCCCCACACCCAAAAACCCGGCAAAAAGGGCGGCCCGCCCCCCATCTACCTCCCCCACCGCCGCGCCTGGCTGGTCGAAAAACTCGGCTACCACATGGCCGCCTACACCTCGCACCTCGAACACCTCCTGCGCGCCCCCGAAACCCAAACCCTCCTCGCCACCGCCCCGCCCGAAGCCCTCAAATCCCTCGGCCGCACCCTGCGCCCCATCGCCCGCCTCCTCGGCGTCGACCTGCCGCCCGAACTCCGACTCCCCCCAAAACCACCCCGCCCCAAACCCACCAAACCGCCCAAACCCCCTCTCCCCAAGCTCCTGCCCCTCCACCCCCAGCGCCACCCCCGCGACTACCCCTTCCTCCGCTTCGGCCAGAAAACAAACCCCGCCTGACCGCCCCGCCGACTCACGCTCAATTAATTTCGATGTAGCAACAAAATAAACAAACCCTCACCCCGGCCAGAACTCCCGCACCACACTCTCCTCATCCTGCGCCTTCAGCGCCGCCTCCATATGCACCACATACGGCCCCGGCGAATCCGTATAACTGATCCGCTTGCGCATAAAAATCTCCCGCACTGTGGACTTGCGAAACCCCGCCGTCAGCGCCCGAACCTCAACCGGCGTCAAATCCGGATGCCAAAAATCCACGATCAAAACAATCCGCCGCTCCATCGAATTATTCCAAACCTCATGCGGAAACGCATCCTCGAACAACAAGCTCCGACCCTCCGTCCAAACCCGCTCCTCCCCCCCCACCCGGATCCCGGTCCCGTCCGGAATCCGAATCCCCAAATGACACCGCAACCGAACGTTATCGACACTGCAATGAACCGGCAGCTTGCTCTGCCCCCCCTGCACCGAAAAAATCGCATCCCCCCAAGGATAATCCAGGCAAACCCCCGGCAACCCCTTGATAACAGCCATCGTCCCCGGACACCGCCGCGTCAAAGCCTCGACATCCACCCCCATGTGATAAAACGGATAAACCGTCCAAGCCCGAGGCGCGGCCCGCATCGAAAACCACGTCCGAGGATCCCGCCACTTCCGCCAAGGCTTGGACGCAATGGAATAGTCAAGCTGCCCCTCCTCCCCCAACGCCACCGCCTCGTCCCGAATCACCCCAAACGAAGCCTCCAACATCCCCACCCCCGGACATGTCGCCGGATCATGAAACGCCCGATGCCCCAACCCGGGAAAACACGGATAAGTCGGCGCCATCGAAGGATCGCTCCCGGTTGCCGGCCCCTCCCCGGCAAACGCCATCAAATACGCCTTAACCCGATCCAACTCGGCCCCACCCGCCATCACCCGGTCATAAAATCCCCCCGAACGCCAGGCGCTCACCAGTTGCGGCCAATCGGTCCTGTCGGTCACGGCCTGCCCCAAATTGCCTGAACCGTAACTGTGCCACCACACCTGCCCCCTCGCCAAGCACGCCACAATGCGCCATGTCCAAACACGCGGAGGACCCCGACATGACCGACATCCTGATCGCCCGAGGCGATGCCCCCTGCCTGCTGCACCTGCCCACCGCCAATCGCCACGGCCTGATCGCTGGTGCCACCGGCACCGGCAAGACCATCACCCTCCAAGTCATGGCCGAAGCCTTCTCGGCGGCCGGCGTCCCGGTCTTCTGCGCCGACGTCAAGGGCGACCTGTCGGGCATCGCCAAGCCCGGCAAACCGAACCCGAAACTCGAAGCCCGAGCCGCTAAACTCGGCATCCCCGACTACACCTACCAAGCATCCCCAGCCGTGTTCTGGGACGTCTTCGGCACCCAAGGCCACCCCATCCGAGCCACCGTCGCCGAAATGGGTCCGGTCCTCCTGTCCCGAATCCTTGACCTGACCGAAGCCCAGGAAGGCGTCCTCAACATCGCCTTCGCCCTGGCCGACGCCGACGGCCTGCTGCTGCTCGACTTCAAGGACCTCCGTGCCATCCTGTCCCATGTCGGCGAACGGGCCTCCGAACTCGGCACCGAATACGGCAACGTCTCCAAGGCTTCCGTCGGCACCATCCAGAGAAAACTCCTGGTGCTCGACCAACAGGACGGCGAGAAATTCTTCGGCGAACCCGCCCTCGCTTTGTCCGACCTGATGCTGCTCACCCCGGATGGTCATGGCGCGGTCAACATCCTGGCGGCCGACAAGCTGATCCACTCGCCCCGGCTCTACGCCACTTTCCTGCTCTGGCTGCTGTCCGAACTGTTCGAGGAACTGCCCGAAGTCGGCGACCTGGAAAAGCCCAAGCTGGTCTTCTTCTTTGACGAGGCCCACCTGCTGTTCCGTGACGCCCCCAAAGCCCTGGTGGAAAAAGTCGAACAGGTCGTCCGCCTGATCCGCTCCAAGGGCGTGGGCGTCTATTTCATCACCCAGAACCCGCTCGACCTGCCGCAAACCGTCCTCGCCCAACTCGGCAACCGCGTCCAACACGCCTTGCGCGCCTTCACCCCCGCCGACCAGAAAGCCGTTCGCGCCGCCGCCGAGACCTTCCGCCCCAACCCCCGCCTGAACACCACCCAAGCCATCACCGAACTCGAAGTCGGCGAGGCCCTGGTTTCCCTGCTGGATGCCAAGGGCATCCCCGGCATCGTCCAACGCGCCAAGATCGCCCCCCCTCGCGGCCGCATGGGCCCGGTCACCCCGGAAGAACGGGCGGACCTCATGCAGCGCTCCCCGCTGGCCGGCCGCTATGACACGGCGCTGGATCGTGACTCCGCCTATGAGTCGCTGAACGGCCGCGCCCACACCATCGCCGACATCGCCCCCCAACAGGTCCAGGTCGACTCCGCCAACCCCTGGGGCACCATGTCGTCCGCCACCCCATGGGGGCAGGCCGCCATCGCCCCACCTGCAGCACGCCGTGCCGCCTATGATCCCCCGGCGCGGGCCCGTCGCGTGCCCGAGCCAGAGCAACCCCAGGACCCGTTGATGTCCATGCTGCTCGGCAATGGCCGTCGCGAGGGTGTGGCCGAGGCTTTCACCAAATCCATCGCCCGCAGCCTCGGCGGTTCGGTCGGCCGCAGCGTCGTGCGCGGCCTGCTGGGCTCGATCCTGAAGCGATAGCTATCCCAACTCTGGCACCCGTCGCACCAATGCTGCATGCAGCTCGGCGCGCCGCGACCACAAATCGCGATACCATGCCACCCGCCGCCGTGTCTGATATGCGAGCATCCGGCGCCCGGTGACGTCTGCACGCGCCTGTTCGCCGATTGCCAGGGCGCCGGCAGGGTCTTCCACCAGCCCCATCAGGCGGGTGTATAGCGATGCGGAATCATCAAACAGCAATCCATTCACGCCGTCCTCGATGCTCGCGCCATATACCGTTGGCGATGCCAGGGCCACTGCCCGATGCGCCGCCGCCTCGATGTATTTTAGGTCGGATTTGCAACCATTGAACAGCGTGTCGCGCAGCGGCATGAACGACACTTCGCAGCGCGACAGGATGTCCAGGTAGGTCGTGTAGTCGCTCAGCGGCGTGAACACCTTGTGCGGCGTGTCCAACGCGTCGAAGAAGGCGAAGTCGGCGATCACGTGGAATCGCAAAGCGCCGTCCGCCGCCGCCGCCGCTTTGTTCAGCGTATCGACGTAGCCTGGCCAATCGTCCTCGCGGTTCAGCGCGGCGAATAGCACGGTCGCGCCGGTGGGGTCGGCAAAGTTCGCTACATCCGGCAAACGCCTGATGGCATTGGTGAATACCGCGATCTCTGGGTTCTCCCGTCCCAGCACTTCGGCCAAGGCGGCGGTCGAGGTCTGGATCGCGTGCACCGCCCGGAAATTCTGCACATCCGAGCGATGCAGCACCGCGATCTGCGACGGGTGGTCGTCGAACTCGCACACCACCAGCCAGCCACGTGCCATCAAGCCCCGCAGCCGCGCCAGCCCCTCGGCGCCGAAGAAAGCCGGGCGGTGCAGCACAAAGATGCCCGCCGCGTCGCCCAGCGCCGGCACGCTGTCCAGGTCGTTGGTGATCACGGTGGCGATCGCGGGCTCGGTCGCCATCGCGGCCAGCGGCTCGACCACGCGCACCTCGCTGACCCCGCCAACCGCCGGCAGCATGGTCGAGAAGATGCGCAATGGCGCCACCGCCGCGGCCGCCACGCGCCAGACGATGTGGCGCGACCCGTTCGCCCCGGCCATCTCCTCGGCATCGAGCGCATGCAGCCCGGCCTGGGTGATCAGCCCATGCTGCGCCTCCACCTTGCCAAACGGCAGCCACACGACCAGCAAGCCCTCGGGTGTCAGCATCCGGCCCAACTCGGCCAGCAGTTCGACCGGCGATGCCAGCGTCTCGGCCAGTCCCGGGGCCAGCAGGATGCAGTCCACCGGCGCTACCCCCGGCAGTGGCCCGGGCTCCAAGGTCAGGCAGTACACCTGGTCCAACACCGCGCAGGCCTGCTGTGCCAACGCCGGATCGGCCTCGATGCCAATCAGCCGCGCCGCCGGGTTGCGCCGCCGGTATTCCGCGCCCATCGCCCCATCGCCACAGCCCAGCAACAGCACCACGCCGGCAGAAAGCGGGATCTTGTCGACAGGCGATGCGGGCTGGAACAGCTCGGACCGGTCGGGCGCGGGGCCGTCGGCAACAGGGGGCAACAGCATCTCCTTGATGACAACAAACTACCGCGCCGCCGCCCCGCCGGGTAGGGTTGCCCCACCACCCGAGGAACCAACCGCCATGCGCATCCGTCCCGCCGACGCCGGCGATCTGGCATCCGTCGAGCGGATCGTCCGCGATGCCTATACCAAATACATCGCCCGCATCGGCAAGCCGCCTGGGCCGATGTTGGACGACTACGCCGTCCTGATCCGCGCCCACCAGGTCTGGGTTGCCGGTGAGCCGGTCGCCGGCCTGATTGTGCTGATCCCCGAAGCCGACCACCTGTTGCTCGATAACATCGCCGTCGACCCCAGCGCCCAAGGCACCGGACTCGGCCGCATCCTCATGGACTTCGCCGATACCGAAGCACGACGCCGTGGCTACAGCGAACTGCGCCTGTATACCCACGAAATGATGACCGAAAACATTGCGCTGTATAGCCGCATCGGCTGGACCGAAACCGGCCGCGCCGAACAGAACGGGTTTGCACGCGTGTTCTTTCGCAAGGCGGTCTAGGGGAAGGAAGGCCGGGGCTTTGCCCCGGACCCCAGCAGGGGTCCGAGACCCCTGCACCCTCAACCATAAGCGCCTTCGGCCCCCTTGGCCGCAGGCGCTTAACGAATGGGGTTTGGGGCCGCTAGCCCCAGCGGGTCGAGGGCAGAGCCCTCGCCTTGCTTGCTCAATACCCCGGCGCCTCGTTGACGCAGACGACACGCCAGCCGAGGGGTTCGCGTTCGAGTTGGGTCAGGCCGAGGTTATGGACGGAGAGGTGCAGCGCGTTGGTGGCGCTGATGCCCAGGGCGTGAGCGACGGCGGCGCGGATGGTGCCGCCGTGGCTGACGATGACGATGTCTTGGCCGGGGAGGCGGGCGGCGATCTCTTCGAGGGCTTCGCCGGTGCGGCTGATGACGTGGGCCATGCTTTCGCCGCCGGGCGGGCGTTCGGTGCCGGAGAGCGGCCAGAACAGGTGCGGCGGTTCGGCCAGTTTGGCGGGAAGCTCGGCGTGGCGGGTGCCGTGCCAATCACCCATGGATTGTTCGATCAGGCCGGGGATGACTTCCAGCGGCTGGGCCGGGTAGCCGGCGCGGAAGATGGCTTCGGCGGTGCGGCGGGTGCGGGAGAGGGGGGTGCAGGCCCAATGGGCGGGGCGGGGCAGGCGGCGGGCCAGGGCGGCGTACATCGGGGTCTGGTCGCGCAGGGTGGTTTCGCATAGGGGGACGTCGGTGCTGCCGTAGAGGAAGGCGCGGGCGGATTCCTCGACCAAAGCGTGGCGGATGAGCCAGATCGCGGTGGGTTTCATGGCGGTTATTCTCCGATCGAGAGCAGGGCGCCGCTGGTGCGGGCGGCGCGGAACTGGCGGGCGAACAGCAGGGCGGCGGCGACGGTCCAGACCAGGTTCAGGCCAGTGGCCCAGGCGAGGTGGGGCCAGTGGATCAGGCCGGTGTCCAGGGCGGCGCGCATGCCCTCGAAGACGTGGGCGGCGGGCAGGGACAGGGCGATCGGCTGGAGCCAGGCGGGCAAGATGCTGACCGGGTAGAACACCGCAGCGAAGGGGGTGATGCCGAACAGGACGGACCAGGCCAAGGCTTCGGCGCCGGCGCCGTGGCGCAGGATGAGCGAGACGACGCCGAGCGCGATCCACCAGCCCATCGCCATCAGGTTGAGGGTGAACAGGATCAGGACGGGGCCGAGGTCGAACAGGTTGAAGGCGTAGAGCGCCCAGGCCAAGAGGATGGCGGGCAGGACGCCGATGACCATGCGGATGGCGCTCATGGCGATCAGTGCGGCGACCAGCTCTCACGGGCGCAAGGGCGAGACGAAGACGTGGCCGAGGTTGCGCGACCAGATCTCCTCCAGGAAGGAGATCGCCATGCCCATCTGGCTGCGCAGGGCCACTTCCCAGAGCAGCACGCCGCCGAGGAGGATTCCCGCCGCGACCTGGCCGCCGACGCCGATGCGGCTGGCGATGAAGGCGGAGGTGAAGCCCCAGATGCACATCTGCAAGGTGGGCCAGTAGGTCAGTTCGAGCAGGCGCGGCCAGGAGCGACGGTACAGCGCGAGGTGGCGGTACATCAGGCCCCAGATGCGGCGAAGTGCCATCATGGCGTGGCCTCGCGGCGGTTGCGGGCGATGTCGAGGAAGACTTCCTCCAGGTCATCGCGGCCGTAGCGGGCGAGCAGGTCGGCGGGGCTGCCGCGGTCGACGATGCGGCCCTGTTTCATCATCAGCACGTGGCTGCACAGGCGCTCGACCTCGGCCATGTTGTGGCTGGCGAGCAGGATGGTGCAGCCGGATTCGGCCCGGTAGCGCTCCAGCCAGCTGCGCACCATGTCGCCGGTGTCGGGGTCGAGGCTGGCGGTGGGTTCGTCGAGCAGGAGGAGTTCGGGGCGGTTGATCAGGGATTTGGCCAGGGCAACGCGGGTCTTCTGGCCAGCGGAAAGCTGGCCGGCGGGGCGGTTGAGCAGATCGGCCAGGTCGAGCTCGGCGGCCAGTTCGGCGATGCGCTTGTCGATCTGGCGCACGCCGTAGAGATGGCCGTAGACGCGCAGGTTCTCGGCCACCGACAGGCGGGCGGGCAGGGACACGTAGGGGCTGGAGAAGTTCATCCGGGCCAGCGCGGCGAAGCGGTCGGTGGCCATGTCGTGGCCGAGCACATGGATCGTGCCCGCCGTTGGAATGAGCAGGCCCATCAGCATGGCAATGGTCGTGGTCTTGCCGGCGCCGTTGCCGCCAAGCAGGCCGATGGTGGCGCCCATCGGGGCGGTGAAGGAAATGCCGTCGACGGCCAGGGTGGCGGCGTAGCGCTTGGTCAAGCTGTCGGCGCGTATGGCGTCGGTCATGGGGCGGTGTTTAGGCGGGCAGGGCCGTGGCGCCAAGGGGGAGGGAGAACCCAAGCAAGAAGTTCTTTTTTGAAAAAAAGAACCAAAAAACTTTTACCCGACTCGATTGTCAGCACGAATGGATAAGGTCCAGGGGCTTGGCCCCTGGCGGGTCCTGGGCAGAGCCCTGGCCTTTGCTTACTTCAGTAATCTACCCGCAACCGCATCGAGCTTGGCCAACATCGCGGGATCTCGCTTCCCCGGTGCCGTGATCAGCGCATGCTCCAGGGCGCGGTCGCAGCCGGCTGTGCAGAGGTCGCGCGGCTGGCCCAGGGTGGGGACCAATTCGCGCACCAGGGTGCGTGCGTTGTCGGCGTTGCTCAGCAGCACTTTGACAATGGCGTCGACGGTCACGTGGTCGTGGTCGGGGTGCCAGCAATCGAAGTCGGTGACCATGGCGATGGTGGCGTAGCAAAGCTCGGCTTCGCGGGCGAGCTTGGCTTCCGGCATGTTGGTCATGCCGATCACCGCGCAGCCCCAGGAGCGGTAGAGTTCGCTTTCGGCCTTGGTGGAGAATTGCGGGCCTTCCATCACCAGGTAGGTGCCGCCGCGGGTGACCGGCAGGCCGATGTGGCGGGCGGCGGCTTCGGCGGCATCGCCGATGCGCGGGCAGACCGGGTGGGCGACGGAGACATGGGCCACGCAGCCGGTGCCGAAGAAGGTTTTTTCGCGGGCGAAGCTGCGGTCGATGAACTGGTCGACGATCACGAAGTGCCCGGGCGGCAGTTCGGCCTTCAGGCTGCCGACGGCGGAGAGGGAGATCACGTCGGTGCAGCCCATGCGCTTCAGCGCGTCGATGTTGGCGCGGTAGTTCAGCTCGGTGGGCGAGATCGCGTGGCCGCGGCCGTGGCGGGGGAGGAAGACGCAGCGCGTGTCGCCGAGCCAGCCTTCCAGCAGCTCATCGGACGGGTCGCCCCAGGGGGTGGCGACCTTGATCCAGCGGGTGCGCTCAAGCCCCTCGATATCGTAGAGGCCGGAGCCGCCGATGATGCCGATCACGGGCTTGATGCTGCTCATGGGTGCCTCTGATGGGAAGTTTTCGGGTAAGAAAGGGAAGGTCTTCTTTTTGAAAAAAGAAGCAAAAACTTTTTATCCATTCGTGCCGAGTATCGACGGAAAGCCTCGGCCTAAATGGACAAAAGTTTTTTGGTTCTTTTTTTCAAAAAAGAACGCCTTCCCTTGCTCCCTTCGTCGCAAAAGCCTGCCGATCAGTGAACGTCCGCCCAGACCTTGCGCTTCACGGCATAGGTGATGCCGGTCATGAAGATCAGGAACAGCACGACCTTGACGCCCAGGCGCTTGCGCACCTCCATCTCCGGCTCGGCGACGAAGGCGAAGAAGGTGGTGACGTCGCGCGCCATTTGCTCGACCGAGGCGCGGGTGCCGTCGGCGTATTCCACCTGGCCGTCGTTCAGCGGTGCCACCATGGCGATCTGATGGCCGGCGTAGTATTTGTTGTAGTTCATGCCGTCGCCGATGGTCATGCCGGCCGGCGCCTTGTCGTAGCCGATCAGCAGGGCATAGAGCTGGTCGGCGCCGCTGGCGCGGGCCTTGACCATCACCGAGAGGTCCGGCGGATAGGCGCCGTTGTTGGCCGCGCGGGCGGCGCGCTCGTTCGGGAACGGCGAGCGGAAGCGGTCGGATGGCTGGCCCGCGCGTTCGATCGGCTGGCCGTCATCGCCGATATCGCCGATGGTCACTGCCGCGGCGATCGCCTCGATTTCCTTGGGCGTCAGGCCCAGACCCTCGAGGTTGCGGTAACGGGCCTGCTTGACCGCGTGGCAGGCAGAACAGACCTCGCTGTAGACCTGAAAGCCGCGCTGGGCGCTGGCGCGGTCGAAGGTGCCGAACGGGCCGTTGAAGCTCCAGTTCTGGGCGGGGAACTTCATGTCGGCCTCGGCGGCGATACCGGCCGTGGGGACTGCGAAGGCCAGCAGGGCAGCGGCCGCGGCGATACGAAACAGGTTCATCACGCCTTCTCCATCGGCTTGGCTGCGGCGCCGCCAGGGATCGGCCCACCTCCGCCGCCACCCAGAACGGCGCGGCTGATGCTTTCCGGCAGCGGCAATGGCCGTTCGAACTTGCCTAGGATCGGCAGGATCACCAGGAAATGCAGGAAGTAATAGGCCGTGGCGACGCGCGAGATCCACACCCACATGCCTTCCGCGGGCTTGCCGCCGGCGACGCCCAGCACCACGACGGCCACGACCAGGACCCAGATGAGCTTTCTGTACGTCGGCCGGAACCTGGCGCTGCGCACCGGCGAGGTGTCGAGCCACGGCAGGACGAACAACAGGCCGATCGAGCCGAACATCAGCAGCACGCCGCCGAGCTTGTCCGGCACCGAGCGCAGAATGGCGTAGAACGGCAGGAAGTACCATTCCGGCACGATATGCGCCGGCGTCACCAGGGGGTTGGCCGGGATGTAGTTGTCGGCATGGCCGAGGAAGTTCGGCGCGAAGAACACCAGCACGGCGAAGACGAGGAGATAGACGCAGATGCCGACGCTATCCTTCATCGTGTAGTACGGGTGGAACGGCAGCGTGTCCTGCGGCCCCTTCACCTCGATGCCCAGCGGGTTGTTCGAGCCGGTGATGTGCAGGGCGGCGATATGCAGGAACACCACGCCCACCAGCACGAACGGCAGCAGGTAATGCAGGCTGAAGAAGCGGTTCAGCGTGGCGTTGTCCACCGAGAAGCCGCCCCACAGCCAGGTCACGATGCTCTCGCCGACGATCGGGAAGGCGGAGAACAGGTTGGTGATGACGGTCGCACCCCAGTACGACATCTGGCCCCAGGGCAGCACATAGCCCATGAACGCGGTGGCCATCATCAGCAGGAAGATCACCACGCCGAGGATCCACAGCAGCTCGCGCGGCGTTTTGTAGGAGCCGTAATACAGGCCCCGGAAGATGTGGATATAGACCACGATGAAGAACATCGACGCGCCATTGGCGTGCACATAGCGCAGCAGCCAGCCGAAGTTCACGTCGCGCATGATCCGTTCGACCGAGTCGAAGGCCATGGTGGCATGCGGCGTGTAGTTCATCGCCAGGAAGATGCCGGTGGCGATCATGATCACCAGGTTGACCATCGCCAGGGCGCCGAAATTCCACAGGTAGTTGAAGTTGCGCGGGGTGGGAAACACCCCGTACTCCTTCTGCAGCATGGTGAAGATCGGAAGGCGGGAGTCGATCCAGTTGAGCACCGGATTTGGGATGTCGCTCTTGTGCAGGCCGGCCATGTAGGTGTGCTCCGAAGGCTGCGATCCCACGAGAAGGGGCGCGCTCAGTCGTGGGGTGGTGTGGCGATCAGCCGATCTTGATCTTGGTATCGCCCTCAAAGGCGTATGGCGGCACCGCGAGGTTGTTCGGCGCGGGTCCCAGGCGGATGCGGCCGGAGGTGTCGTAGTGGCTGCCGTGGCAGGGGCAGAACCAGCCGCCATACTCGCCGCGCACCTCGGTGCTGCGGTTGCCCAGCGGCACGCAGCCCAGATGGGTGCAGATGCCAACGACGATCAGCCATTGATCCTTGCCAGCCTTGACGCGCGCGGCGTCGGCCGCTGGGTCCGGCAGGCGGGCCTTGTCGTCGGCATGAGCCTTTGCGATCTCCTCAGGGGTGCGATGGCGGACGAAAACCGGCTTGCCGCGCCACATCACGGTGATTGCCTGGCCGACAACCACGGGGGCAAGGTCCACGGTGGTCGAGGACAGCGCGAGCACGTCGGCGGCGGGGTTCATGCTATCGACCATCGGCCAGACGATGGCTCCGGCGCCAACAGCAGCACCGGCGCCGGCGACCAGCTTGAGGAAGTCGCGCTTCGTGACCTCGGCCCCGCCCATCGGTGGGGCGACATGGGGGGCGGCGGCGCTTTCAGCCATTGGTGACCTCGAGTGATCTGCCCTTGCGGGGCGTTACTTACCTGACCCAAGCTCGCGGGCCGGCAATCGCCCCGCACGGATCGTCGTCAGCCATCGTTCCGCCGCGCGAACCCGGTCGCCGCGCTGACTTGGCAACCATCATCCCGACCGCCGCGGAGCAGTCGCACGCCGAATAAGCCCAAGAAGCGCAAGCGGCAAGGGCGCATTCGGGGTTTTTGCGTCCAACATCACCATAGGTCTGCTGTGCGCCCTCCGCAACACGCCCGCGCCGGGTTATTCTGCTCGAACGAGGAGACCGCCATGACACACCCCACCCCCGACCCGTCCCCCTTGGACCCGCCGCCACACACCGCCCTCAAGGACGACGCCCGCGCCTGGTTCGAAATCCTGCGCGACCGCCTCTGCGCCGCCTTCGAGGCGATCGAGGACGAAGCCGCCGGCCTTGAAATCTACGGCCCCGGCACCCCCGGCCGCTTCGAACGCACCGCCTGGACCCGCCCCACGCCAGACCAGACAACCGGCGGCGGCGGCGTCATGAGCGTCATGCGTGGCCGCGTCTTCGAGAAAGTCGGCGTCAACGTCTCCACCGTCATGGGCGAATTCAGCCCCGACTTCCGCGCCCAGATCCACGGTGCCGCCGAAGACCCGCGCTTCTGGGCCAGCGGCATCAGCCTGGTCGCCCACATGGCCAGCCCCCGCGTCCCCGCCGCCCACTTCAACACCCGCATGCTGGTCACCACCAAGGGCTGGTTCGGCGGCGGCGGCGACCTCACCCCGATGCGCCTCGACACCCCGGAGTCACAAGCCGACGCCGCCAGCTTCCACGCCGCCTTCAAAACCGCCTGCGACCGCCACGACCCCGCCTACTACCCAAAATACAAGGAATGGTGCGACCGTTACTTCTTCCTGCCGCACCGAAACGAACCCCGCGGCGCCGGCGGCATCTTCTACGACCAGCACGTCACCGCCGATGCCCAAGCCGACCTCGCCTTCACCCGCGACGTCGGACTGGCCTTCCTAGACGCCTACCCCGCCATCATCCGAACCCGCCTCGCCGAACCCTGGACCGCCGAGGAACGCCAGCACCAGCTCGTCCGCCGAGGCCGATACGTCGAATTCAACCTCATCCACGACCGCGGCACCCTGTTCGGCCTAAAAACCGGCGGCAACGTGGAAGCCATCCTGATGAGCCTGCCGCCGGCGGTGGCATGGCCTTGAGCGGTCGCCAGCAAGAAAGCGCTTCTTTTTGAAAAAAGAAGCAAAAACTCTCTATCCCATCGTAGGCGACATCACCGGCTACCTCCAACGGTCTGTCCAGGATGCAAGACCAGGCGGATCCGACATTGCCCTCAACGCATGGCCGATCACCCTGCCACCAACGGGAAAAGTCTTTCCGTTTCTTTTTGTTCACAAAAAGAAAGCGCCCCTTGTCGAAAAAGAAAGCTAAAAAACTTCCATCCGGGTAAACTAATAGTGAGCCTATGGGGGATACTTGGTGAGCAATGCCGCGCCGATGGCGGAGGCCGAGATCCGCATGCGCCGACGCGGCTGCCCGATCTGCGATCACGCCAACACCCACACCGCCGCGGGCCCCTACAGCCGGTCACCCTGGGTGGTCATCGCCTGCGCCGGCTGCGCCTTTGTCCACATGCGCGATGTGCCAGAGACGGCCGAGCTGGTCGACGCACTGGCGTGGGAAAAAACCTACGCCGCCGAGGCCGTGCGCCGCACCCGCGATCAGCCCGTCATCGCCTGGCTCGACGCCAAGACGCGCTGGCGCCTCGGCCTTTTCCCGCGCGTTGAGCTGGCTGCCATCGTCAATCATCGTGCATCCTCCGGCCCGGTGATCGATCTCGGCTGTGGCGGCGGCAGCCATCTGCGCAATCTCGATGCCCGCTTCACCCCCTTTGGCGTGGAGATCTCCCGCGTGCTCGCCGAGCGCGCCACCGCATACGTCGCCGGGCGCGGCGGCCATATCGTGCAGGACAGCGCCCATCTCGGCCTGGAAACCTTCCCCGACGGCTATTTCACCGGCGCACTCCTGCGCTCATACCTCGAACACGATTCCGATGCCGCCGCCGTGCTCGCCGTGCTGGCCCGCAAGCTGAGGCCGGACGGCATCGCCGTGGTCAAGGTACCGAATTTCGGCTCGCTGAACCGCCGCGTGATGCGCGCCAATTGGTGCGGCATCCGCCTGCCCGATCACGTCAACTACTTCACCCCAGCTTCGCTCACGACGATGAGCAAAAAAGCCGGATTCACCGCAGCCTTCCCGTTTCTGTTGTCATTGCCAACCGACGACAACATGATCGCGATCCTGCGCCGCGTACAGTAGAAAGAAAGTTCTTTTCCGAAAAAAGAGCCAAAAACCCTTCATTCCAATGATCTCGCGCTGCAACGATGAGCGTCTTTCTTCTACAAAAGACGCACGTCTATCCCGCCAACGCCTGCGTCCGCACCAGCCGCGCATACGCCCCATCGGCCGCCAGCAACGCCCCATGCGTCCCCTGCTCCACCGCCCGCCCATCCGCCAGCACCACCACCAAATCCGCATCCCGCACCGTCGACAACCGATGCGCCACGATGATCGTCGTCCGCCCCGCCCGAAGCCGCCCCAGCGCCGCCTGCACCAGCGCCTCGCTCTCGGTATCCAGCGCACTCGTCGCCTCATCCAGCAACAACACCCGCGGATCCCGCAGCAACGCCCGCGCAATACACACCCGCTGCCGCTGCCCGCCCGACAGCCGCTGCCCCCCCGGCCCCACCCGCGTCCCATACCCCTGCGGCAACGCCTCGATAAACCCATCGGCCGCCGCCGCCGCCGCCGCCGCCCGCACCTCCGCCTCCGTCGCCCCCGGCCGCCCCATCCGGATATTCGCCTCCACCGTATCGTCGAACAGCAGCGTCTCCTGCCCCACATACGCAATCGCATCCCGCAGGCTCGCCAGCGTCACCCCGCTGATATCCGCCCCATCCAGCAAAATCCGCCCCACGCTCGGATCATGCAGCCGCGGAATCAGCGCCAACGCCGTCGACTTCCCCGCCCCCGACGGCCCCACCAACGCCACCGTCAACCCGGGCTCGGCCACAAACGACAAATCCTGCAACCCCATCCGCCCATCCGGATACGCAAACGCCACCCCCTCAAACGCCAACCGCCCCCTTCCCGCCGGCAACCCCCCCGCCCCCGCCCGCTCCACAATCCCCGCCGGCTCGTCAATCACGGCAAACACCCGCCCCAACCCCGCCAACCCCTCCTGCACCGCCGCATGCAACGACCCCAACGCCCGCAACGGCCGAGACGCAATCAGCAACGCCGTCAAAAACCCGGTGAAATGCGCCAGCGACCCATCCCCCTGCGCCGCCCGCCACCCCACAAACCCAATCACCGCCGCCACCGCCACCCCGCCAATCACCTCCAGCAACGGATCAATCCGCGCCCGGCTCCGCGCCATCCGCAACAGCGCCCGGTAAAGCGCCTCAAACGCCCCCTCCGCCCGCGCCCCCTCGCTCGCCTCCAGCCGATACGCCCGCACCGTCCGCGCCTGCGCAAAACTCTCGTTCAGCAAAGACGCCGTCACCCCAATCTGCTCCTGCATCCCGCCCGACTGCCGCCGGATCCGCCGCCCGATCCTCTCGATCGGAATCCCCGCAATCGGATACAAAATCGCCGCGATCAAACACAACTTCCAATCCAGCCACAGCATCGAGGCCACCAGCCCCAAAACCGTCAACGCATCCGCCACCCCATTCACCGCCCGCGTCAAAGACTCCCGAATAATGGTGGCATCCGTCGTAAACCGCGCCGCCCAAGCCGCCGGCGCCTCCCGCTCCAACCGCGCCAGATCCCCCCCGGTCAGCCGCGCAAACATCCGCCCCTGCAACCCGCGGATCACCAACAGCACCAGCTTCTGCACCGCCACATTCTGGAAATACTGCGCCAACGCCTTGATCACGGTCACCACCACCACAATCCCCGGCAACTGATACAAAATCCGCTGGTCCCGCCGCTCGAACATGCCAAACGCATGATCGATCACCACCGGATACAACGCCTGCGTCCCCGCCATCACCACCGTCAACACCAGGATCGCCCCCAGCAACCCGCGATGCCCCCGAACATCCTCCCGCCACAGCCGCCCAACCAGCGCCCGCGTCGTCTCCGCCGAAATCACCAAACGATCTGCCATGAAACGCCGTGTAGCAGCCGAACCGCGCCAATCCCAGGCAAGCAAGCGTTCTTTCTTTGAAAAGAAAGAACCAAAGAAACTTCATCCATAAGATACTTCTCTCCCCCCGCGGTCGGGGGGAGCCGGAGGGGGGCTCTTTCCCCACCAACCCACCCCCCTTGCCTATCCCCCCACCACCCGCCACCCTCCCAGCCCATGCCGGAAACACCACCCCCCGACCCGATCGAAACCTTCATCGCCCGCTGGCAAGGCCGCGAAGGCGGCCAGGAACGCGCCAACTTCCCCCTCTTCATCACCGAACTCTGCGCCGCCCTCGCCGTCCCGCCCCCCGAACCCGCCGCCGCCACCACCGAGAACAACGATTACGTCTTCGAACGCCGCGTTGACGAACCCCAACCCGCCGGCGCCCCCACCGCCCGCCGCATCGACCTCTACAAACGCGCCGCCTTCATCCTCGAAGCCAAGCAATCCCGCCAGCCCGGCGGCCGCAAAGCCATCCCCGAACAACTCGCCATCCCCACCCTGCCCGAACCCACCCGCCGCGGCACCCGCGCCACCGCCGCCCGCGCCTGGGACAACCTGATGTTCAACGCCCGAACCCAGGCCCAGAACTACGCCCGCCTCCTCCCCGCCGACCACCCCTCCCCCCCCTTCCTCCTCATCCTCGACGTCGGCCATGTCATCGAAATCTACGCCGACTTCACCGGCCAGGGCCGCAATTACGCCCAGTTCCCCGACAACCGCTCCCACCGCATCTACCTCGACGACCTCCGCACCGAACCCGCCCGCGCCCGCCTCCGCGCCATCTGGACCAACCCCCACACCCTCGACCCCGCCCGAACCTCCGCCCGCGTCACCCGCGAAATCTCCGAACGCCTCGCCGCCGTCTCCAAATCCCTCGAAACCGCCGGCCACCCCCCGCACACCGCCGCCCAGTTCCTCATGCGCTGCCTCTTCACCATGTTCGCCGAAGACGCAGGCCTCCTCCCCGAAAAATCCTTCCGCGACCTCCTCAAGCGCTGCATCGCCAAACCCGAAATCTTCCAGCCCCAGCTCAGCCAACTCTGGGAAGCCATGGACACCGGCGGCTTCGCCCACGCCATCGAATCCCGCGTCCGCCGCTTCAACGGCGAATTCTTCAAGGACCGCACCGTCCTCCCCCTCGCCCGCGCCGAAATCGGCGAACTCTACCAGGCCGCCGACAAGAACTGGCGCGAAGTCGAACCCTCCATCTTCGGCACCCTCCTCGAACAGGCGCTGGACCCCGCCGAACGCCGCCGCCTCGGCGCCCATTACACCCCCCGCGCCTACGTCGAGCGCCTCGTCGTCGCCACCATCATGGAACCCCTGCGCGCCAGGGTTGTTCAACGCTGATTAGATTTCCTTGTATGCCAAGATGTGATCGAGGCTGAGCGCGCCGTTCCAGAGTGCCTTCGCGACATTCGTTACGTGATTTTTCCGCAAGATGTTGAGGGCGAAACTGCGTGCCCTTGCCATGATG